>JBILQY010000210.1:0-5101 GCA_044372955.1 Crocinitomicaceae bacterium
GAAAATGAACAAGCTGCTTTTAAAGATTTTGAAATTGCACCTACCATTTTAAAGTTTTTTATCGATTATATTGCACCTTACGAGTTTGAAAAATTAACAAATGTGCAATCAACTACCCGCTTTGGAGGAATGGAAAATGCGGGTTGTATTTTTTACGATGAACATTCAATTGGCGGATCAAGAAGTCCTGAAAATTTGATTGCGCACGAAATCGTACATCAATGGTTTGGAAATTCAGCATCCGAAAAAGATTGGCCTCATTTGTGGTTAAGTGAAGGCTTTGCAACGTATTTAACAAATATCTATATTCAGAAAACCAAAGGAGAACTTGCTTTTGACACGCAATTGATAAAAGACAGAAACAAAGTTATTGCTTTTGGTAAAGAGTATAAGCATCCGGTGGTTGATGAATCTTACACCAATTTAATGGACTTGCTGAATGCCAATAGTTACCAAAAAGGCGCTTGGGTATTACACATGCTTCGAACAGAAATTGGAGATTCGCTATTTCAACTTTCCATTCAAACGTATTATAATAAATTTCGTTTGTCAAATGCCGATACCAAAGATTTCCAGCAAGTTGTAGAATCTGTTTCAAAGCTAGATTTGGATTGGTTTTTCAAACAGTGGCTTTATCAAGCTGAGATTCCAACATTGAAAATTTCTGATGAAATAACTGAAAAAACTTTAAAACTAAAAATTAGTCAAAAAGGGTATATGTTTCGATTTCCCTTGATTGTTGAAATTAAATTGCAAAATGGTGAAACGATTCTGGAAAAAATCCAAATCACGGAAAAGGAAACGTTATTCACCAAAGAATATGCAAGTGTAATTGGTTCTTTCCGTATTGATCCAACAGTTGATTTATTGTTTCAACAGTAATTAACCTGAGTTCAATAATTCAGTATTTTTGGTGATTTAAATAGAGGTAAACATTGGGAAAAGCTTGTATGAAAAATTATTTTTTTAACTTATTGATAGTAGGTTTTTTAGCCAATTATTCGTTTGGTCAAGCTGGAGACTTAGGTTCTTGGAATATACTTAACGTCAAGTATAATCTAAATAACAAATGGAGCCTTTTCGGTGAAACTCAATTGCGTTCTTTAAAGTTTTATTCTCATTTTCATTACTATGAATACAAAGGCGGATTTAATTTTAAAGCCTACAAAAATGTTCAACTTTCGCTTGGTTTGGGAAGCTATCAAACTTATAAAGAAGGTGGAAGTTTTGTGCTTCCGAAAAACAATGATGAATTCCGGGTTTGGCCACAAATATTACTAACTCAATCTATTGGTTTGTTGAAAATCGAGCAACGATACAGGGTTGAAATGCGCTTCACAAGTAATGGCTACAGAAATCGTTTTAGGTATCGTTTAGGCGTTTTTTACCCATTTGGAAAAGAGAAAGAAGGAATCAAACCTTTTCAAGTTGGGGTAAGTAATGAATTGTTTTTCACCAACAATGAACCCTATTTTGAGCGAAATCGATTGAATTTTGTCTTGAATTATAAATTTTCAAAACTCTCTTCTTTCTCAATTGGTTATTTAAGTCAATTTGACTATAAAATCAATGATGAAACTGGACGCGATTTTTTTCAAATTGGATACTTTTTTGAATTAAGTAGGAAAGAAGAAAGCAAAAAATAATTCTTCATTCAAATCGAATCACCACTCTTCTGTTTCTAGCTCGACCTTCAGTGGATGAGTTATCTGCAATCGGTTGTGTTGCACCGTAACCTTTTGCACGCAATCGTTTACTATCAATTCCTTTATTGACTAGATATTGAAGAACACTTTTTGCGCGGTTATCGGACAGAATTTGATTTGAATTTTCGCTCCCAATATTATCTGTATGACCTTCGATTAAAGCATTCAACTCTGGCTGATTTTTTAAGTAAGTTACAATTGCATCTAAATCTGGGATTTCGTCTTCTTTTAGTTGAGCGGAAGCAGTTTCAAACAATAAATTATCCAAAACCACAGGCTCACGAATTGATTTAATTATTGGTTCTTCAATTGTTTTTACAATAATTGCCTTAGAATCGATTGGCGGAGGCGCATTCACATCTATAATTTCAATCGCATCTAAGCAGACATAAGCGCAGTTTTCAAAAAGTCGGTGATAGTATTTATTCTTTTTCTTGATACTTACTAAATCAGATTTTTTCATTTTCAAGAAATTTCCGATGCACAAATAGGCTTCATCTCCTTCAGCTACATAGGTTGTTTCATAAACTTTCCATTTGGATAAAGTATCAATATTTTTTAAGGAAAATGAAACTGAGGGAACATCAATCATTGGGTCTTCGGGAAAAGTTCCAGTCAAAGGCATACTAGATAGCACAAAATCGATGTGATTTACACGATAGGAACACTCATCAGGAATCGCAACTGCAATTTTCACACGATAGGTTCTTCCGTTTTTGAGTCGCGATTTCAATTTACAAGAAATGTATTCACGATATCCCGAGCCATTTATTGCTGGTTTTAATCCCAAATAAGTGGATCCTTCGTAAGGTTGAAGATGTAAAATAGATGGATTTGCTAATGATTCAGCGTTTGAACAATTCGAGAAGATATCAGCAGTTGACTCTGCAACCGTATTATTCCAATTGTAAACAGTTAATTCAGATAAGCTTTTCGGGCATCCAATTAGTTTTTCAAAATCACCATTTGGAACTAAATTTTGCCCGAATATGAAATAAGAATAACAAATTGACAAACACAAAAGTAATAACTGTCTCATAGGTAATCCAACGGAACTAAGAAACTCAAAAGCAGAATTTAGTTACAAGCATAAGTTTGAAAATCAAGAATCAAGAATTAAGAATCAAGAATCTTTTTTACACTGCCACATTATGTTCTCTCAACGCATCATTTAAAGACGTTTTCAAATCAGTAGAGGCTTTTCTTTTTCCAATAATCAGTGCGCAAGGAACTTGGTATTCCCCCGCAGGAAACTGTTTGGTGTAAGATCCTGGAATCACAACACTTCTTTCTGGAACATAACCTTTAATTTCAATTGGTTCGTTGCCCGTAACATCTATGATTTTGGTTGATTTTGTAAGTACCACATTTGCGCCTAGAACAGCTTCTTTACCAACGCGAACACCTTCAACAACAATACAACGTGAACCAATAAATGCATCGTCTTCAATGATGACTGGTGCAGCTTGCAAAGGTTCCAAAACGCCACCGATTCCAACACCACCGCTCAAATGGACGTTTTTACCTATTTGGGCACAACTTCCAACAGTTGCCCATGTGTCCACCATCGTTCCAGAATCTACATACGCGCCAATGTTTATATAAGAAGGCATCATGATTACTCCTGGAGCCACAAAAGCGCCATAACGAGCAATTGCATGAGGTACAACACGAACACCCAATTCTTTGTAATTGCGTTTAAGTGCCATTTTATCGTGAAATTCAAATGGTCCTACTTCAATAGTTTCCATTTTTCGAATAGGAAAATACATTACTACTGCTTTTTTCACCCATTCATTCACTTGCCATTCGCCAGCATCTGTTGGTTCAGCAACGCGTAAAAGACCTTTGTCCAAATCTTCAATAACCGTTTCAATGGTTTTTATAGTTTCTGGGTTTTGCAACAAGGAACGATCATCCCAAGCAGCTTCAATAATTGCTCTCATAGTTAATTTAATGTGTTGATTTTAATTCAATTTCTTTTTTCGGAACGAAGAATAACAATATAAATCCAATCACGAAAAATGCTGTTACAGACATCACAGACATTCTCAAAGAATTGGTAATGTATTCCATAAATCCAAAGAAAAATGTTCCGAAAACGATTCCGATTTTTTCTGTCACATCATAAAATGAGAAATAACTTGCACTATCTGTTGTTTGAGGTAAAAATTTAGAGTAAGTTGAACGAGCAATTGCCTGAACGCCACCCATAACTAGACCAACACCTGCTGCCATTGTGTAAAATTCTGTTGGTGTTTTTATGAAAAAGGCATAAATACAAAGACAAATCCAAAGTGCAACTGAAACCATCAACGTGTAGATATTTCCAATTTTGCCTGACAAACGCGACATCAAAAATGCACCTACAGCGCCTAAAATTTGAATCAATAAAATAGCGATAATTAAACCTGAAGTATCCGCACCTTCTGGCCATTGAATTTCTTTATTTGCAAAAATAGTTGCCATTAACATCACCGTTTGAACACCAGTATTGAAGAAGAAAAAAGCATACAAATAGCGCTTCAATCGCTTTGTTTGTTTGAATTCTTTGAATACTAATTTTAATTCTCTAAATCCTCTCCAAATATAACCTGGTTCAGGTTTTTTGCCGTGGACATTCATCGGTAAAACTCGGTAAGTAAATTGAGAAAATGAAATCCACCAAATACCTACAAAAACAAAACACCAACGCGCATCAAAATGTAAAACTTGAATCCAAATCAAGCAGATGATTAGTAACAGCATCGAGCCAAAATATCCCATCGAAAAGCCTCTAGCTGAGATTTTATCGTGGTCTTCAGGATTTGCAATTTCAGGAAGGAAAGCGTTGTAGAAAACCAATGAATTCCAATAACCAATGGAGGCAACGAAAATCGAAAGCATACTAATTTCTGCATAATGTGCATCGAAAAAGTAGAGAGACATTGCCGCGAACGAACCTAAATAACAGAAAAATTGCAAGAAGCGTTTTTTACTTCCCGTGTAGTCCGCAATTCCAGATAGGAGCGGAGAGAGGAAGGAAACCACGAGAAAGGAAGCACACAAAACAAACGAGTAAACTACGGAATTAGAAAGTTGATTTCCGAAAAAATCGATTGTTACTTGTGTTCCTTCTGGAATTTTTTTCCAATCTGCAATATTGTTATTTTCCGCGTAAACGATTTTGGATTGCGTATCGTAAAATATAGGAAAGATCGCTGATGAAATAACGAGATTGTAAACAGAATTCGCCCAATCATACATTACCCAACCGCGAATTATTTTTTTGTCGCCTTTTTGAATCATGGACTAAAAGTAAATATTATCTACCAAATACCGATTTTTGATTCTCATTTAGCGATAAAAACAACTGGATTTCGCTGCTAAACTTCTAGTTTTTCTAGTAGTTCGTT
>JBILQY010000230.1:0-4771 GCA_044372955.1 Crocinitomicaceae bacterium
CAGTAGGTTTCTCCAAAAAAGTGTGTGTATGACCACCGAGAATCAAATGAATATGTGCTGTTTTTTGTGCTAAAATCAAATCGGAAACACGTGTTTTATCTTCGTAATCGTATCCTAAGTGCGACAAACAAATGATTAAATCACAACCTAAATCAGTAAGTAATTGCGCCATAGAATTTGCCGTTTCAATTGGGTCTTTGTAAACCGTTCCGCCAAATTTATCTTTTGGAACCAAGCCATTCAGCTCCACTCCTATTCCAAAAACACCAATTTTTATTCCTCCTTTTTTGAAAATGTGATACAACTCTGTTTCATTCACTAAAACTGTTTTCGAGAAATTATAATTTGAGCAAACAAAAGGGAAATTAGCGTGCTTTTTTGCATTCAAAAAACCTTCTAATCCAATATCAAAATCGTGATTTCCCATCGTTGCCGCGTCGTAACCCATTTTCGACATCAGTTTCATTTCTAATTCTCCATTGAATGTATTGAAATAAGGAGTTCCCTGAAAAATATCACCTGAATCCAGCAGCAAAACGTGTTCATTTTCTTGTCGAATTTTCTGTATCAACGTATAGCGTTTCGCTACTCCTCCCATTCCTGGAAATTTCGGATGATTAGCTGGAAAAGGCTCGATGTTAGAATGTGTATCGTTGGTGTGAAGAATAACAATCTTTTTACTTTTCGCTCCTGAAAAAGTAGAAGCTAACAAGGAATTGGAAACAAACATTCCACCAGTTCCGAGAGCAAAGTTTTTTAAGAATTTTCTACGTTTCATTATTTATTGGGCTTTCGTTTTATCGATTTAAAGCTTTTGATTCCTTTGTGTTAAAATCAAATTTCAAATCTTACCCTTCCAACTCGACAGCAACATTCACCACATCACCATTTATGGGTGGAGAAATTTTTACAATACGAACTTTATATTCGGCTGGATGAGAAATTTCAGCTTTTAAACGGTTCAAAATGCGTAAACCAACATGTTCAATCAATTTGGAACGAATCGCCATTTCTTCAGCAACAATTGCATTCACCGCCACATAATCAACCGTCTTCGACAAATCATCACTTTTCGCTGCATCTGAAAAATCGGTTGTAATTAACACATCAACAGTATATTTTCCTCCAATGCGCGCTTCTTCTTCCAAACAGCCATGAAAAGCATACAATTGAATGCCGTTAACCTCTATTTTATGCTTCATTGATAATTGTTTCAATTGCTTTTAACCCAATTTCAATACGTTCAACAACTTCATCTTTTCCTAAAAAAGCAGCAATATCAAACATTCCGGGACCAGCACCAACACCTGTAACACTTAATCTAAAAGGCAATAATACCGCTCCAATTCCAACTTCTTTTTTTGCTAAATAAGCTTTAAAAGTAGCTTCAATAGTTGCTGCATCAAAAGTTGATATTGATTTCACTTCTGCCAGCCAATCTTGAACTAAAGTGAACGTTTCTGCTTTCCATTTTTTGAGTATGATTTCTTTGTCATAAGCAACCGGACGAGCCAATAAATAAGCCCCATCGACCAACATATCTTGAACGAAAACTGCACGCTCTTTCATTAAATGACTTACACTTTTCAGTACATCGAGCGCATATTTACCTTCAGTTAGATTCACTAACAAATCAGCTAATTCATCGTCGGATTGTGCACGTAAATATTGTTGTTGAAACCATTTCGTTTTATCAGGGTCGAACTTAGCACCAGCTTTTGAAACTCGCTCTAATGTAAAAGCATCCACTAATTCATCTAAGCTAAAAATCTCTTGCGTTGTTCCTGGATTCCAGCCTAAAAGTGCTAACATATTGATAAAAGCACCTTTGAAATAACCTTTCTCACGATACCCTGAGTACAACTCTCCGTCTGCTGTTGTCCAATCAGTTGGGAAAACGGGAAATCCTAAGCGATCTCCATCTCTTTTAGATAGCTTTCCATTTCCATCGGGACGCAACAATAAAGGTAAATGTGCAAATTCAGGTGCTTCCCAGCCAAAAGCCTCATATAACAAGACATGTAAAGGTGCAGAAGGTAACCATTCTTCTCCTCGAATTACATGAGAAATTTTCATTAAATAATCATCAACAATATTTGCAAGGTGATATGTTGGCATTCCATCACTTTTGAAAAGAACTTTGTCATCCAAATTATTCGTATTCACAACTACCCAACCGCGAATTAAATCGTGAAAACGAATATCCCTATTGCGTGGCATTTTCATACGAATCACGTATTGCGCTCCTTCTGCTAACAAACGATCGACTTCAGTTTGAGGTAAAGTCAAGGAATTTCTTAAAGATGATCGTGTAACGCTATTGTATTGCCAATTGGGCATTCCCATTTGTTTTGCTTGCTCGCGCATCATTTCTAATTCTTCCGCAGTATCAAAAGCATAATAGGCTTTATCGTCTTTTACTAGTTGTTCTGCATAAGGCTGATAAAGTTCCTTGCGTTCAGATTGAACATACGGACCATATTCACCACCAATTCCTGGACCTTCTGTTGGCATTATTCCACACCAATTTAAAGCATCCATAATGTATTCTTGTGCACCTGGAACAAAACGCGTTTGATCAGTATCTTCCACTCTAATAATGAAAGTTCCATTATTTTTCTTTGCGAAAAGGTAATTATATAAAGCTGTACGAACTCCTCCCATGTGTAATGGTCCTGTTGGAGACGGCGCAAAACGAACGCGAACTGGTTTTTGAGACATTTTTTAAATTTTGTGCAAAGATAATAGGGATTTTAGGATTACTGGAATTCTAGTTCTAAGACTTTCATAATTTGAATTTCATTTTTCTATTTCAAAAAATAACCAAGCAACAAAAATGATTCTTAATTCTATCCTATCCGCTTGTTAACCAATCCTTCGACTTTATCGAAAAACTGTTGCGGTAAATAGGTGCGCCATTCTATTTCTTCAAGTTCTCCACCCATTAGAAAGTAGTGATCGATATTTGCTCTTTCAAATTCACTGATTACATGTTCATGAAAATTAACCATTGCAATCCAACCATCTTCTACCTCTTCAAACCATTCCTCATAATAACAATCATCAGAATAATGGAAATTCAAAACGTTTTCACCGATTAAAATGAATTTAGTAATTCCATGTTCCATAATCGGTTCGATGATATCGCGTTTTAAAATCATGATGTCGTTTTCAATCGCGTCGTTCCATTCTCCAAGCAGTTCAATTATAACAAATCCGTTATCGTAATCCGTAAAAAGAATCTTTATAAACAAGGTTGGTGAACCAATTGAGTCCCATTGCGGATGAATGTAAAAGTTATAAATCGAATTGTTAAACTCAAATTCACTGTATTCCCTTTCATAAAAAGGAGAGGCTGGATCTTCTGAGGCTATGTAATATCCCCGCCAGTTATAATAAGGTTCAACATAATGCATTTGGCAAATTTAAAAGAAGGATTTTGATGAGTGGTGCAAATAGCTGTAAAATATGTTATAATTTCGCAGCGAATTAACATAACCTTATGAAATACATACTTTTCACTTTATCAGCTTTATTTCTTTTAGCTGCATGCAGTTCTAATGAAAATCGCACTATCAATGAAGATGTTGCTGCATTTGTTGAAACAAACGAAAAAATTGCACTTTTCGGTTCTATCAACGTCAAAGAAATTCTAAACAAAGCCGATTACAAAAACATCGACAAAGCGGGGGAATTGATTGATAAGGAAATGAAAACAATTCAAGCTATTTTGAATTTCGATACTCCTGTTTATTTTGCAATGGAAGGTACAGTTGATGCAAATGGAAACCCAGGTTTGATTTATGCCTTTGCAGAAGTGAAAGATAGAGAGAAACTAACTAAAAACCTTCAACAAAGAGGTTTTGACATGGACAAAGGGAAAGAATTTAACTTCCATGAAAGCGGTGATGTTGCGTTTGCTGTTACAGACAAAAGAGCCATTTTCGTAACAAAGAGAAAAATATCAGGAGGAAAAAAATTGATTGAACAAGCTTTAAAGGATTTAAAAGAAGACACTCCTGAAAATAAGGTAACTGAAATTCTTGCTCAAAAAGGAGATGTTGTTTTTGGTGTTGACTTAAGTGCTTCATTTCTTGGAAGTATGAGTCAATTAAAAATGGAAAAGGATAAGGAAACAGAATTGAAAGAAATGTTAACCGATTGTTATTCTCAATCCATAGTTTCATTTGAAAAAGGAAAAGTAGAAATGAAAACTGCTAACTTTCTTTCCGAAGAATTAAAAAAATGGATGTTCTTTGGGAACAACTCCTCTAAAATTCTAGCAGATTTAGGTTCTGGAAAACCAAGAGCAGGAATGATTATGGATTTAAACATGAAAAAAGTGCAAGAATTCATCAACAAATTTGCACCAAATGCCTTGGGTGAATTGAGTAAAGTTGGCGGTGGACAAGCGCAAATGGCAATGGCTTTCGCAGGTGAAGATGGATTGGCAGGACTTTGGACAGGAAGGATGGGAATTGTAATGATGGGAGAAATTGAAGAAAGTGGAGCTTTAAAACCAGAATTTAACTTTCATGTAGGTCTTGGAAAAGGTGCATTATCTTTTGTTAAAGGAATGATGACTTCAATGAAAGGAAGTATGGCAAAATTAGACCTCAAAGGAACAAATTTGGTTGGTTCAAGTTCCGCATTGTATGCCAATAAAGGGAATTTAGAACTACCTAAAGGTTGTGAAAACTTTGGGAAAAAACCCTATTCTGGATTTGTAAACTTCAATGGTTTAGATATGTCTGGATTTGATTTAGAAGAG
>JBILQY010000213.1:0-5070 GCA_044372955.1 Crocinitomicaceae bacterium
ATTTAACCGACGATCAAGGTTGGAGAATTGAAATCAAAAAGTATCCGAAATTGACAGAAATTGGAGCGTGGCGAGATAGTACAGTAGAAAATCATTACACCACCAATCCAAGAACGTATGAGAAAAAACGCTACGGTGGATTTTATACACAAGCAGAAATTAAGGAAGTAATTGAATATGCTAATCAACGTTACATTACTGTTGTTCCTGAAATTGAAATGCCTGGACATGCGCGTGCTGCCTTAGCTGCTTATCCTGAACTTTCGTGTACTGGAAAACAACAAGGAGTTGAAGGTTTGTGGGGCGTTTTTGACGATGTTTTTTGTGCCAAAGAAGAATCTATTTCCTTTCTACAAGACGTACTAACGGAAGTTGTTGAACTTTTCCCCAGCCAATACATTCACATCGGAGGCGATGAAGCTCCAAAAAATCGTTGGAAAAAATGTGAAAAATGTCAACATATCATTAAAGAAAATAAACTCAAAGACGAACATGAATTACAAAGTTATTTCATTCAACGTATGGATAAATTCCTAGCTTCTAAAGGTAAAAAACTAATCGGCTGGGATGAAATTTTGGAAGGAGGACTATCACCAAACGCAGCTGTGATGTCTTGGCGCGGATTTGACGGTGGAATTGAAGCCGCTAATCAAGAACACGAAGTTGTCATGTCGCCAGGTTCACATTGCTATTTTGACCATTATCAAGGACGTGGAAAAACAGAACCCATAGCTTTTGGTGGATTCACGCCTTTAGAAAAAGTGTATGAGTTCGATCCAATTCCATCTGCGCTAAAAGCTGACAAAGTACATTATATTTTAGGCGCACAAGCTAATCTTTGGACGGAATACATATCTACTTTTTCCCAAGTTGAATATATGGTTTATCCGCGTGCAATTGCATTGAGTCAAGTACTTTGGTGCCAAAACAAACCTACTTACGAAACGTTTGAAAAAAGTTTAATTGCTGTTCAATTACCACTTCTTGAAAAACGAAAAGTCAATTACTCTAAAACTTTTCTGAATGCAACGACCCAAGTATCGCGAACGAAAGAAGGGATTGCTTTGCTAATTGCTTCCAAAAGAAAAGAAAATTTTAAAGTGAAAAAAACGCCAGAAAATAGTGAACAAGATCTTAAAGCTGATATCACTTTAACAATCAATCGAAGTGAAAAACCACAGGATAATGTTATCGAATTTACATCTAATGAAACTCAAATAACAGAAAAGGTGATTATCAAAAACTCACCAACTTTAGGTTTGCCCGTGAAACTAATAACCCTACCGAATAAACGTTACAACAACGGCGACATAACTTTAGTGGACGGAAATTATGGAACAATCCCTTGGAAAGGAAACGAATGGTTGGGTTATGATACAACTGAGATTTTTATAGAATTGGATTTACTTAAAAAACAA
This sequence comes from Crocinitomicaceae bacterium, assembly GCA_044372955.1. GTDB lineage: Bacteria > Bacteroidota > Bacteroidia > Flavobacteriales_D > Crocinitomicaceae > UBA952. Next base: position 1,419 of record JBILQY010000213.1, read on the forward strand.
AAAATCAAAGGAATAGAACTTTCATTTCTAAAAGATGAAGGCTCTTGGATTCACTTACCTACAGCAGTGGAAGTGGAAAATAGCTACAAACCTAAAAGTAAAAATCGGATCGCCGCTTCCAAAGAGAACACACAAGTTTCATTTGAAATGTCAAAAGTTTTTATTCCATTCAATAAGAAAGTTCAGAAAATAAAATTGACCATTTATTCCAAAAATAAAATTGAAAATGGTTTAGCTGGAGAAGGGCATCAACCTTGGACTTTTATTGATGAAATTCAAATAGTTAAATGAAAATTTAATCCTTAATAAATCTCAAAACCTCTGGTCCTATTCGAACTGAATAGAAACCTGATTTCAATTCTTCAACTTTGATTTCGGTAGTAAATTGAGCTAAAATTCCACTTTTCAAAATCCTTCCTTGTTGATCTATTAATTCAAACTTTTCAGCGCTTTTGTTATCAGAATAAATGGTCAAAACTGAAGTAACTGGATTCGGGAAGAGTTGATAATTAGACCTTGTTTTTTCCTCAACATCACCTAAGAAAATAACACAAGCTTCTTCCTGTTCAAAAGTTGAACTAAACAACTCCATCATCGCATCATAAACCAATAATTCATTACCTAAAAAAAGTGTATCATTATAAGTAGTCAAAGTGCCCACAGTTGTTTGTGGATTAAGATCCCAAAAACAATTTTCTGTAAATATGGATAAGTTATTATCTAAAGAATCTATTTGTGCCACAGCGAAATGTTTGTCGAAAATACCTTGTTGTTTTACACCATAAACTGGTCCGTTACTTAAAACAGCCACCGACTTGTTTCTATTTTCAACCATTGAATTAGTTCTTCCAAAAACTCCAGCGTCAAAAAGAACTGCTCCTGAAGAGTTAACTTTTACCATACTTCCGTAAGTAAAACTTGAACCACAAACACCAAAATTCCCATCAGAAAATTGATTCATTCGCGGAAAAATAAACCACTCATAATCTTCATCCATGTAACGCTTTCCCCAGGTGAAATCTCCTGAAGAACTTGTTTTAATCAAATTTGCAGACTGAGTAAAACAACGAATTAATAAACCATCGGAAGCAATCATTATATCTGTAAAAATACTAGGCTCATTAAATCTTTTTAGCCAAATCAAATCACCAGCTGCATCTGTTTCGAAAATATATCCGCGGTAATTCTCACCTCCGTAATTGGTTGTGCCAACCGCTACAAAATGCCCATTACTTTTCTCTTTTGCGGCAACCAACTCTTGAAAGTCAATTGACAAGTTTCCTTCGAAATAATAATTTTTAGACCAAATTTTTGTACCTGTTAAATCCAATTTCATTAAAAAAGAACCCTTATTTCTAATTGTTCCCACAATTAACAAAGACGAATCTGCAGTTTGAATAACGTCATTAGCAACGAAAATTTCGCCACTGTTATCGCCTATAGATTTTTTCCAAAGTTCATTTCCATTTTTATCCAAACGTAAACAAGCTGCACCAAAATCTGCTTGCAATGGATTAAGCATTTTACCCACGACCACAAAACTTGAATCATACAATTGAATAACACGATTAAATGCAAATTCCGTATTAAAAGTGCTGTAAGGTTTTGTCCATAGTTGTTGACCCAAGGAATCACAAACCATCAAGTAAGGAATCGAGTTATTTTGATCGTATTCAACCGTTCCAACAACTGCAAACCCATTTTCATAGGTTGACGAAATATCCATCGCAGGTGCATTGAAATCAGGTAAAAAATAGCGATGAGAAGTAACACCAAGTTCTTGAGAAGAACAAATAAAGCTTGCAAAAATAAAAAGCAAGGTGAAGTAAATTGATTTCATACTGAATAGATTAGATAAAGAAAATACTAATTCCAAAAATCCCAAGTGATACCAATTTTAACTTGGAGATTTGGTAAGGTATAGCCTTGTATAACAGCTGTTGTCTTGTTAGACCAAAAGTAAGCGAAATTATCAGCTCTTACAAAAAAATGAAAGGTTTCGACTTCAAACGAACTAAAAAAAGCAACATTAACTAAAGTGTTTTGATAAATACCTGTCGATGAATCAATTAAATCAAGTAAATTCAATTGTGGAATATAAGCAGTACTTTTAAATTTAGAATTTAAAGCAATATCAAATCCACTGGCAAATTTCAACTTTTTTGCCTTGAAAATTCCTCCTTGAAAAAACAATCTTGCATTAAATTGATGTGTCGGAATTACTCTAAACTCCTCTTTCATCCCATTGAATACATAGCGAGGTGAAAAACAAAATTGCTTTACTTTAAATGGTTTTTCAATCAGAACTTGGTGTAAAATACCGGTTGATAAATACACATCGTTTCTCCAAGTTTGCTGAAAACTATCAAAGAAATAATTGTCTTTATAGTTAATCAATTGATAATGAACATTAAAACCTTTGTTTGCATTAATGTCTTTCAATTTTAGTTGAAATTGTTGTCTTTTTTGTAACTCTAAATTGGCTAACTGATAAACTGAATTATTTGAATAAAAATGACGCTGAAATAAGGTTGGATAACAGTAGTTTAATTCGTGATTCATTTCTAATGTACCCTTCAAAAATGGAATTGAAACAACTGACTTTGATGAAAACCCACGTCCTGCACCAACTAAATTTAATTGACCTTGGTGATTAATTTTAATCTTTTTCCATGCGAAGGATAATTGTTCAAAGATTCCAATTTCACTGGTATCGCGTTTCATTTCGAAAGCTTGGTAATTCCAATAATCATAGTTTGCACCTGCTTCAAAAATAAGTCCACTTTTTTTAAATAAAACGGACAAATTATTATTAAAACGATTGGTATTTAATGTGTCATTGGTATTCAACGAGTCAATTGTAATCATTGGATAAATCAAAGACAAAGAGTCATTTTCACTGTAAAATCTTTTTTGATTACTGTATTGATTTACAAGTTGTAAGCGAATAAAATTAATAGAATCTCCTGTTATTCTCAACTGATTCTTTAAGTTTAAAACGCTATTATTTACATTTGATTGTGCGTTTTCTTTAATAATCGAAAGAAGTCCTGGTGGAAAATCATTTGCCAAAGTATCAACAAGTACACCACCATTCCATGCATTCGACTCGTTGGCATAAATTCCCGAAAAGAGAAACGAATAACGTTTGCCGATTTTTGCTACTCTAAGATCGTATTGATTGCTTTGAAGATTGCTATTTCTTAAAAAACCTGCGGATTGGTTGCGTTTTATAGCCGCATTTAGAATAAAATCATATTTAAAAGCTTGCTGATAATTAAAATTTAGGAGTTGAGTTCCTTGAGAACCAAAAACATACGAAAAACCTATATGAGGTAAAGCCGTAAAAATTAAACGGTTATCAACTTTAGGATTTGAAATGAAAATACCTCTTTCCGGAGCAAAAAAATGATCTGCTTGAACAAACTGAAACTGCCGATTAAATTGGTTAGGGGTAAACGAATTAGAGAAACCTGATGAAATCAAGTCAACTGAATTTAATTCGCCTCCAGTTTTAAAGCTTATTTTTAAGGAATCAAGTTCAATCGCTGCATCTAACTGACACCATGAAATTACAGGGAGCAAGATGAAAAAAAATAGAACTTTTAGACGCTTCATAAAAACAAACTTAACAAAAAAAGGGGCATTGAGC
>JBILQY010000215.1:0-5046 GCA_044372955.1 Crocinitomicaceae bacterium
CAAATGAACCAGGGAATAAGCCTTTTTTCATGGTTGAACGTTTACGAAAAAACTAAAATGTACATTTCCAAAAGTACGACTTTTTTCAAAGTTTGGATGATGCTCCAAGTTGGTTTGACGTCCATGTTCAATAACCAATAAACCGTCTTCATTGAGTAATCCTTTTTCAAAAATCATTGTAACTAATTCTTCGTGAAAGTTGAGATTAAAAGGTGGATCGGCAAAAATAACGTCGAATGTTTCTTTGGAGTTTTTACAATAAATCACACAATCTGATTTGTAAACCTGCATTTTTTCTTCTATTCCAAGTTGAACAACGTTGGATTTCAAATATTGAATGCATCTTGGATGGCTGTCAATTGATAGCACGTGATTTGCGCCACGCGAAACAAATTCAAAAGAGATGTTTCCAGTTCCAGCACACAAATCCAATACTTTGAGATCTTCAAATTCCAATTCGTTATCAAGCACATTGAACAAACCTTCTTTAGCGAAATCTGTTGTTGGCCGTGATGGAAAATTAGGTGGCGTAGCAAAACGTTTACCTTTAAGAATACCTCTGATTATACGCACAATATTGTTTTATAAAATTCATTTTTATCATTCCATGAAATTTGATAGTTTTCAAATTCCTTGAAGTTAGCAAATGATTCTTTGATTTGATTCATTGAGAAAGTTGCTTCAAAGTCGTAGATGGTAAGTTTACAAGTTGAACTTAAAGTTAATTTTTGTTGATGCAACATAAGGAAGTAAAGAATATCAATGTCATTTTGGTATTCGATGCTATTACAAATTTGAAGTTTTCCGTTTTTGAGAATGGTTATTAGAAAATGTTCTTTGTAAATCACGAGCGAAACAAAATCGTTGAGTTCGCCTCTAGTTCGTGCAATAAGTTGTCCTGCATGATGTTTTAAAGGAATTATCGGATAATAAGTTTCTTTTAATTCTTTGATCCATCTTGGAATTGCATACACTACAACTGCTTGTTGAGAATGCAATAAGTCAAAATGAAAATCAAAATCTTTAGCAAGTTCGCCAAAGTTTAGATCAAGATAAGTTGAAATGTGTTTGGAATGAAAAACACTTTGAGGAATTAGCGTAAACAAAGGAGTCTCCCAATAAACAACAGAAGGATTTCCAGTACTCGTATTCTCTTTTATGAAATTTAAAACATCGTCTTTAAAAAACGAATTTCCATAGTTGAAAATAGTTTCTTTGAAATTGGTGTTATTAAAATAAACTACTAATTTATCTTTATGAAAATCGAAAAAATTAGTCATTGTTTAAATTATTCTTCTTCCCAAGATCCTGAAAGGTCGTTCATTTCCAATTTACCAATGTACATGGTTTCTTTTTTCTTGCTTCCTACAATTTTAGTAAAAGGAATCACACCTTCCATTCTTAAAGTAGAAACAGAATCAACACCAATTACAACTTTATCAGTTTTGATTTTCCATTCAGATTTTTTGTTTGTAAATGGTATATATTTTAAGTCTTCAGTAACAAACTTTCCATAACCATTTTCTCTTCTTTCTTTCATGTAACTGATGTTTTCAGTGAAGGTAGTTTTCAAGAAAGAAACCTTAACAGTATCTCTTCTGAATCCTTTTAAATCATCTGGACAAATGTTAGAAATAGATAATCTGTATGCTTCAATATCACTCATATTGTTATCGATCGCACGAGAATCTTTGTATAAGTAATTTCGTTCAGCTTCTGTAATTCTTCTTGAAGGTTTGTCACCTTCTGCAATGATTGAATTTACTGTTCCTGTGTTAATGAAATTTATTAATTCGTCCCAAGTAGCAGCATAAGTTCCATAATTTTCGAAATAAGCTTTTTGAGCAGTACGAATGTCAGTTAAGTTTTTTTGAGCTAAAGCTTTACATGCTTTGTAGTTTTCTTGATATTGAATTGTTTCTCCAACAGTTTGATAAGAAAAGTACAAAAGGCCAGCAGAAACAACTAATGAGAATACACCAATAATTTTGGCTGTCATGGCATTGATTAGACCAGATGAACTCAAGATCGAAATAATTGCACCTACAAGGATTAAAACACCGGAGAGTTTAAACTCCATTGTTTGATTTTGTTTAAAAGCAACAATCATTAATAAAACCCCAAGAACTAAGAAAATAGTTGGAACGGAATATCTTTTTAGAATAACTGAAATATTAAGCATACCTTATAAAAATTTTTAATCGTTACAAATCTACAATATTTACCTTTACAGATGCTTTTTGAACAAAAAAATAAACATTAAATTTCATGTTGAATTTCAATTCCCTTGATTTTAAGAAACTTGTAGTTGAAAATTTTCAGCATTCATTGACAAATGACCAGTCTTCAGCATTGGATAATTTTGTTACTTTTTTGGAAGATAGCGATAATCACTCCGTTTTTATTTTGTCAGGATATGCCGGAACAGGAAAGTCCTCACTAGTGGCACAGTTAATTAAAACATTAAAGTCTTTTAAAATTAAATCTCGACTTTTAGCTCCAACAGGTCGAGCGGCAAAGGTATTTTCCTCTTTTGCTAACGAACCAGGATTTACTATTCACAAACAAATATATTTCTCGGGAAATGAATTAGTGGGCAACAAACCTTCAAAAGCAAAAAATCTGTATAAAAACACTATTTTTTTTGTAGATGAATGCTCAATGATAAGTGGATTTGACCCTAGCGAAGGATCTAATTTATTAGAGGATTTAATAGCTTATGTTCAAGATGGGGAAAATTGCAAGCTTGTGTTTATGGGAGACAATGGACAGCTTCCACCGGTTGGACAAGAACAATCCCCTGTTTTTTCATCAGCGTTTTGGAAGATGAATTTCCCATTTTTGTTCATCTACCTTTCAATTTTAGAAAAAGTGGTGCGTACAGATGAATTTTCTTCAATTCTAGAAAACGCCACCTTTTTAAGAAGTGTAGAAGAATACCAGACACCGCTTTTTTGCAATGTTGACGGCAAAGAAGTTATTTCGATTACGGGTTTAGAGGTTAAAGAAGTTTTAGAAGAATCGTATGATAAAGTAGGGCAGGAGCAAAGTATTTTGTTGACCTTATCGAACAAACGAGCCAATAAATGGAATCAGGAAATTCGAGGAAGTTTACTTTATCGAGAAGAAATTTTGGAAAGAGGCGATCGTATGATGGTTGTTAAAAACAATTATTTTTGGTTGGATCCTTTGAGCGAGATTGGTTTTATTGCAAACGGAGAAATTTTTACAATCACTAAATTTATTAGACAAGAGGTTCAATATGGATTTGATTTCGCACATGTTCGCATTCAGTTTTTAGATACAAACGATGATAAAGAGTACGATGTTATAATTCTTTTAGAAGCCTTGATTTCTGAATCTCCTAATATTCCACGTGTACGTTTGAAAGAATTGTTTTTTGAAATTGAAAAGGATTACGCACATGAACGCAATAAAAGCAAGCGCTACCAACAAATCATGAAGAATCCTTATTTCAATGCGCTGCAAGTGAAGTATGCTAATGCCATAACGGTTCACAAATCGCAAGGTGGTCAATGGGAACATGTTTTTATTGATTACGGTTTTATTCCTGATGAGATGAAAAATAGTGGTTATTTACGTTGGCTTTATACTGCTGTTACGAGGGCAACAAAAAAATTATACTTAGTGAATTTTCCAGAAGAGTTGTTGGAATGAATCAAAAATTAAATGTTTCTGATTGAGATTATTATGACGTTATGTTATCTATTAAACTAATGGGTTTTCAATTTATTTCTTAAAAATAAAATAAACAGCCATTACCAAACAAATCATTCCAGCAAAGTGATTCCATTTAAAGGATTCATTTTTAATGAAAAGAAGCGAAAAAATTAAAAAGACAAGCAAAGTAATTACTTCTTGAATGACTTTCAATTCCAAAAGAGAAAAAGGTCCACCGTGTTCTTTGTAACCCATTCTATTAGCTGGCACTTGCAGGCAATATTCAAAAAAAGCAATTCCCCAACTGATTAAAATCACTGCAAACAAACCTAAACTTGCTAGTTTTTTGTTCTCACTGAATTTCAAATGACCGTACCAAGCCAAAGTCATAAAAATATTCGATGCGACCAAAAGTGCGATTGCTCCAATTCCCTTCATATATTTGCTTTATGGTTACTTCTTTAAACGATAAAAATAAAGATTTCTTTGAGCAGGTTTATGCGGTTGTGAAATTAATTCCAAAAGGTCGAGTTACTTCTTATGGTGCAATTGCCAATTACTTAAGTGCGAAAAGAGCCTCTAGAATGGTAGGATGGGCGATGAATGCGGCGCACTCCAATCCTGAAATTCCAGCACATCGGGTTGTGAATCGCAATGGATTATTGACTGGAAAAATGCACTTTTCAACACCAACAGCAATGCAAGAAAGACTAGAAGCAGAAGGAATTGAAATTATTGATGACCAAATTCAAGGGTTTAAAAGTGTGTTTTGGAACCCCGAGGAATTAAGTATCTAAAGAAATATATCGAAGAATAAGCTAGTTACATTTGACAAAAGCTCGGTTCTTTTAATTTATTCCAAAGCGAGAACTTGTAAAATAAAAAACTATAACTATCTTTGCACTCGTTAACCGAAAAATTCGGTGCTACATAAAAATTATTTAATAAATATTGGAATGTATTTAAATTCAGAAGTAAAAAAAGAAATCTTCGCTAAACACGGAGGAGCAGAAACAAACACAGGTTCAACTGAAGGACAAATCGCTTTGTTCACATTCAGAATTAGCCACTTAACAGAGCATTTGAAAAAAAATCGTAAAGATTACGGTACACAAAGAGCACTTCAATTGCTAGTTGGTAAACGTCGTAGCCTTTTAGATTATTTAAAATCAAAAGATATTGAAAAATACCGTGCGTTGATTAAAGAGTTAGGCTTACGTCGTTAATTCTTAACAATCGCAAAAATTTTAAAGAGAGGGGACGTTCGGCTATGGTCGGGTGTCCTTTTTTTTTAGCGTGAGCTAATAGAAATTTTAGGTAGAGAGAAATGAGGGAATGAGGAATGAGGGAATGAGGGAATGAGAG
>JBILQY010000439.1:0-2583 GCA_044372955.1 Crocinitomicaceae bacterium
TCCGAAAAATGGTTCTTTTTTGAAGTGTTTTATTGTTCTGTTCAACTTGTGCACTGTATGTTCATCTTTAATACCTAAATCATTGAAATAAGGTAGTCCCGAATTATCTTTATTCCACCAAAGGTCTAATTTTTCTTTTTTATAAAATTGATCAAATCGGTACCATTTCAAGGTATGAGAAGATAGAAAAAAGGTGCGATAATCAAATAGTTGTGCATATTCCCAAAGTAATGGTTGACGGTACAAAACACTGGTGTCTTGATAAGGTCCAATCCCTGTTAAAATCGCTGGTACTGCTAACATCGTGGTTGAAGAAACAGAAACAGGTTGGCGGAAATAGAAAAATTCTTCTGGATATTTTTGAGCTAACTTTTTGAAATAGGGTGTTGTTTCATGTTTGTTTCCATAAAGCGAAGCACTTCTTTTTCTATAAGATTCAAAGACAAGCACAACTACATTAAAGTCTTTTTTAGGCAACTTTAAGTCCATTGTTGGTGGCGTTCTTTTTTGTAAACCTCGACCTTTAAATTCAGAATGATCGTCCCAAGTAAAAGCATGGCGTTGAACACAAGCTGCGAAATTGGTATCTACCATTGCACACTGGTCAAATTTTCCGTGGAAATAAATAAGGGTTTCGAAAGCACTTAATTGAACAATTGAATAAAAAAGCAAATAACTCCAATGAATTTTTGGAACATGCTTTTTCGTAAACCAGTTGATAAAAACAAATAACAAGGTGAAAAGAGAAAGTATAGCTAAAACTTCCTTCCAACCTGTTGCATCTCTTAGAATCATCATTGCACTTTTAGGCTCTGTTTTAAAGTAAAGAAAAGTGTAATAATTCGGGAAAATGCCATTTAAGGAATAAAAGGTAAAGGAACCAAAAAAGGAGAAAACAAACCAAGGAAAAATTAAAATCATCAAGGAATAGAACAACCATTTTTTATGCTCTACAGCTTTTAAAATCAATAATATAAGAATAAAATATCCAACTGAAATAAGAACAGAAGAAATGTAGAATTTGAATTGTTTGTCGTTGTATCTTTCTAATAATTCAGATCGAAAATACCAATCAAGAAGCGCAAGTAATAAGGGTATAGAAAGGAGTTTGAGAAAGGTTTTCATGTAAAATTAAAGTTAAGAAAACTTTATAAAGCGTTGCGATATTTGTGATTAAATTTGATTGTTTTCCGCTTTTTTATTCAAAATTAAAAGTGCTTGATCCATCAAGCTAGAAGAATTTTTAGGGTCTAATCGGTGTAAATCAGAATAGCGTTTAAGCCATGTTTCTTGTCGTTTGGCGTAATTGCGTGAGTGTTGTTTTATCTTTTCAATAGCCTCATCTAAAGTCATTTTTCCGTCAAAATAATCGAAAAGTTCCTTGTAGCCAACGGTGTTTAGTGACTTTAAATTTCTAAATTGAATAACAGATTTCACTTCGTCCACTAAACCTTCTGAAAGCATATTATCTACACGCTGATTGATTCGTTCATAGAGTTTTTCACGTTCCCATTGTATCGAAAATCTAACAATTTCACAATCTAAATCATTCTTAAAACCTTTTCTTTGACTTGAATATTTTTGACCACTTGAGTAGATAACTTCTAATGCACGAACGATTCTAACAGGATTTTTTTTATCCACAACTGCTGCAAATTCAGGATCTAAGCGTTCCACATCTTTAACTAAAGATTCAAGTCCTTCGGTTTCAAGTCGCTTTTCTAATTCTATTTTAATTTCGGTTGAGGTTTCTATTTCATCTAATCCGAAAGTTAATGCATCGATAAACATTCCTGAACCGCCGACAAGAATAACTTCGTTTTTCGTTTCAAAGAGTTCATTCAAAATTTTTCTTGCTTCAATAGAATAGCTTGCTGCAGTCAATTCTGTTGATATTGAATGCGAATCAATGAGGTGATGTTTAATCTCGTTTAACTCTGAAGTCGTTGGTTTGGCTGTTCCAATGCTAATTTCCCTGTAAAACTGTCGTGAATCTCCTGAAATGATTTCTGTTTGAAAATGTTTCGCCAGTGAAATAGCCAAGCTTGTCTTTCCAGAAGCAGTTGGACCTTGAACAATAATTAATCTTTTGCGTGAAACGGGAATCATTTCCATGAATCGTAAATCCGAATTACAGCTTCCACATATTTTACGGCATGTCCACGATAAGCACCGCATTTCACTTCTGGTCGACGATAAAAATCTGGATCGGAAAGTTTTTCAACCATCAAAGCTACATTTCCATCCCATAATTCAGGATTTAAACCTTTTTCTTTAGCTAAAGCTTGTGCATCAAAAATATGACAAGGACCTGCGTTGTAAGATGCAAGTGTGAACTTATAACGTTGTTCTTTATCAGGAATGGAAGACCAAGTTTGATAAATGCGATTAATTAATTTCATGCCAGCTGTAATTTGAACCTCAGGACTTGACATTGGGTTAACACCAAAATCGTTACCTGTGTTTGGCATAAATTGCATAATTCCGAATGCACCTCGTGCTCCTTTAGCATACGGATTAAATTGCGATTCTTTGTAGGCAATGGCAGCTAAGAATTTCCAGTCCCAACCAGCGGATTTTGCT
>JBILQY010000217.1:0-5012 GCA_044372955.1 Crocinitomicaceae bacterium
TTATTGGTAAAGGATAGCTCAAATTTCATAATGTTAATTTTTCTAACGCTACGCGTTAGAGATTTGACAATGAAAATAACGATTTTTTTCTAATGCTGAATCTGGGTTTAATCGTTTGATAAAAGAAAAATGTCATGAAAAAAATATTCTTACTCCTTGCAATGGCTTTTAGTATTGCTTCCTGTGATAAAGATTGTAGCAATAGTAAACAAGCAAAATGCTTAGAAACTCCTCCAACAAATGAAGCTTGTCAAGCCTATTTTCAAACTTGGTTTTACAATAAGTCAACTAATTCTTGTGAGCAAATAGGTTATAGCGGTTGTTCACCAAAAGGTTTTCCAACGAAAGAAGAGTGTGAGGCTTGCAAGTGTAACGATTAATTCATGCCTCCATTTACATTGATTACTTGACCTGTTATGTAATTTGCATGTTCGTTTAATAGAAAGGAAACGGTGTGAGCGATGTTTTCTGATTCACCTAATTTTTTAGCAGGAATTAGATCTAAAATTGTTGTTAAATAGTCACTTGAAACTTCATCAATCATTCCTTTATTCATATAACCTGGAGCTATACAATTTACAGTAATTTCATTTGCAACTAATTCAGCAGCTAGAGTTCTTGTTAAACCAATTAAAGCACTTTTACTTGCTGCATAAGCAGAGGTTCCAACTAAGCCTTTTTGAGCCACTATGGAAGAAAAGAAAATAATTCTTCCTTGATTTTGTTTGCGCATTGCAGGAACAAAAGCCTGTGTTAATTGAAAAGGAACCGTTAAATTCAAGTGTAAAACACGATTCCATTCTTCTAAGCTAATTTTCCAACTCATACCAGCGCTAGAAACACCAAGGGCATGAACTAAACCGTCAATTTGTCCAATTTTTTCAGCTAAATATTGATAATCAACTGATTGATTGAAATCTACACAGTGAATTGCTGTTTGCAACGGAAATGATTCTGTTAGGGTTGATAGTTTTGCCGAATTGCGATTACACAATAAATGCACAAAACATCCTTCATTTAATAGCTTTTCAGCAATCACTAAACCTAAACCTCCAGAAGCGCCAGTCAACACAATTTTTCTCATATTCCAAGTTTTCGATTGACCCAAATTTTGAAAGGCCAAGGCATTTTGTTTTGTTTCAAAATTATATAATTTCGGTCACTAGCTCCAAACTTTTTATTAAAACTAGCCAATCCTAAGTCACTTGAACCACCAAAATCTAAACCTTCACAAGACAACTGATTTTCTTGAATTACTTTATCAAAAAGAGCTTGCATAGCTCCAATTTTCTTTCCTTTTCCAGTTACAATTCCCTTTAAGTAAAGTAGTTGATTCCCTTTTCGAATAAAAAAGCCTATCGCAATCAACTCGTCTTCTAATTCAATTGCTTCGATGAACCCAGCTTTAAATTTAAGTGCCAATTTCATTAATTTTTCCAACCTACGATAAGCATCAACTGTGAGGTACTCAAACTGTTCACCTTTCTCTTTTTTGAAAAGATTAATCAATAAAGAAACGTCATTAATTGTCGTGAATTGGGCATTCGATTTATTAAAATCTTTGAGTTTTCTGCGCGTGTTTTCTGAATAATTTTTTCTCAGTTGTTCGTATTCTTCTTTAAATGGAAGAAATTGATAAACTGCTAAAAATTGAGCCATCTCTAAATTGCTAACGGGTTCGTTTTCAGTAACATTTAATTGTAAGAAATTGAATCTTTTAAATATTTCAGCATAAAATCTTGAGGTTTTTTGTGATTGTCCCAAAACCGTAAAAGCTCTTATAAACAAGGGTTGAAGGGTATAATTGAAACCTGCTTTTTTGGAGATTTTAATTGGAAAAGCTAATTCGTAATCATTGAGTACAAAAGCAGACCAGTTTTCCATAACGGAATCTAAATACCAATGAGACATAAAAATGGCATTTGCTGATTCTCCTACCAATTTTTCCCATTTATCAAGGTCAATTTCCCTTCTTGGAACTAACTTTATTTCGCCAAATCCTTCAGACATACAAATTCGTGTTTTTTTGAAAGTTTGGAGATTAATTTATCTAAGTAATTGATTGAAAAAACAGTACAAGCTTTTGGGTGACCAATAATCACAAGGCTTTCCCAACCTTTTTGTTCTGCCTCGCGAATTGCTTTTTCAATTTGAGTCACAAAATAACCGTCTGCACTGACGCACAAGTGATTGTATTTGGTTAGAAAATCTTTTCTCGATCCTCCTCCTTTTGCTGGACTTCCATTTCCAATTGACTTATGCTTTTTCGGAAAAAGTCTTCCAAGAATAAACAACTTCCAAAAAAACAAAGGCGAATAGGTTTGCGATGCGATTGGAATTTCAAGAAACTTACCATTCGCTGATTCTTCACATTCGTGATTTTCAAAGTGCCATTTTTCCTTAATTGGTGCTTTTGTGAAGTCGTAGTTATAAGGAGAAGTGGTGTTTTTTCCACCTTGAAAAATGGAGCTTTCAATCTTTAACTGATGCTTCAAAAATGATGATTTTAATTTAGTAAAAGGCTGAATACACCATCCACCAGCACGATAAGAACAGATTTTATGTTTTGTTAAATTTTGGAGAACGCCATGATAGCTATCGAAAATTGTTTCAATTTCATGTTGCGAAAAATCGGCAAGTTTATAGCGTCTTAAATCAAATTGCCAACCCTCTTTCCAACTTGCATCTTCCCAATGCGGATGAATGTGAAGTCCAGTTTCGTGACCAGTATCGTCCCAAGTAGAAATTTGTTGTTTAATACGGGACAATTCAGAATGAAAAGCTGCTTCTTTTTCGCCTAAAGCGAGCATTCCAGCGTCCACAAAGAAAGTGAATTTTGCCTTGTTTTTTGCTGCTATTTCCAGTAAACGATTGGTTGGTTCTAGCATACACTTTTCTACTGAACCACTTCGTTCACCAAAAAACAATTCATAATCCCAAGTGATAGCTATTTTCAATTGTTTGGATTTGGTGTGTACATGGTGATTCCTTTTTCGGTATAATTCTGAATCATCGAATCTAACATTTTTTTCGCATCAAAAAGGTAAGTGTCAGCTTTTCCAACCTTCACTTTTTCACAAACTTTTTCAGCTAAAAACAAGGGTAACAATTCATCGCAGCGTCGTTTTTTTGAAAATTCGGGGTTGTGAACTTTGGTTTTTACATCGTGAACATTTCCAGTTGCATCTTTAATTTTAACGTTAAAAACTTCAGGAAAGTAAACGGGATATTTAAAATCAACAGCGTCTTCTAGCAAATGTAAACTGGTTCCAGCATTAGCTAAAGTCACACCGATATAAAGAATTTTACCTTGTTTTTCAGTAAGTTTATAAAAAGGTGAATTGCGAGAGTAGGGTGTAAGTTCTTCAAAATGTCCTTCTGTAAAAAACGCTGCGTCTGGTCCGAAAGCACAAACAGGCTCCGTTGCATTCAGACTTCTCAATACACCATTGCGTTTTCTAAAAGTCTCAGTAATTGCGCCCAACTTTGAAGGTGAATTTAAAACATCAAATACTTCTGTCGTTCGGATATAATCCAATTGTAGTAATGCATTGGGAGAACTAGGCATCAATAAATTTCCTTTGCTACCGATTACTTCCAAGAGTGCATCAATTACAGTGTCAGCGCCATTTTCTAAGTAACCAATTTTACTTAAACTTGAATGTACCAACAGATTATCACCTGCTTTAATTCCGATATTTTTTAGATTTTCAACGAGAATTTCTTTCGTAATAATCGCACCATTCAATTTCTCTGATTGCAATTTCAAATTCCGTTTTTGCTTCTTCTTTTTACGGTACCATTCAAAAATAAATTGAGGGAAAATTGCTTTAACAATAGAACGGAAATCTGTCATAGTTAATGAACGTTACTTCAATGTTTTTATTGAAGAATTTACCTCACAAGTTGAATCATCTGTAAAATGTACACGAATGACTTTTATCTCCAATTTATTTGCGTTGTCAATCCAATTAGCGGAGCCATCACTCAAGTAACTTTTAGGTTTCATTGGTCCAACTAGATTTCCAGCTTGCCAAGTGAATGTTTTTTTTCCTTTCACCTCATTGAATCCATTTTTGAAAATCACTTGGTATTCAATTGCGTCAATCGTTTTATCCGAAGCGTTATAGAATTTTACATAAAAGCCAACGTTTTTACCCAAAACTTCTTGCGTGTAGGCATCTGCTACTTGTAAACCACAATCTGATTGCGCTACATCCTTTCGCAATTGAAAAGAACTTGAAAGTAGTAAAATGAATCCAAAAATAAAAAGCGATAAATTTCGTTTCATACTTATAAAGTTTAGGCTAAGTTAACAACTTTGGAATTGATGAACTTTACTATTTAAGAAAAAACGTTTAATTTCGTACAACTTTGGTATAATTATTGAAAATACATCATCAAATTAGAAAAACTAGAAACTATGAAAGCCTTTAAAATTATTCTTGCCTCTTTATTGTTAAGCGCAAGTGCATTTGGACAGACAGACAAAACTCCAGAAGAAAGAGCAACAGCTCAAACTGAAAAAATGAAAAATGAGTTAACATTGACTGCCGATCAAGTTGAAAAAGTAAAAACGATTAACTTAGGTATCATTCAAAAAAATGAAGGCATTCGCACTTCAACAATGACTGCTGAGGAGAAAAAAGCAGCTCATAAAATGAATGAAGAAGCTCGTGATTCAATGATGAAAGGTGTTTTGACAGCTGAGCAATTCCAAAAATACGAAGCGTTAAAAGCTTTGAAAATGGAAACGAAAGCTAAAAAAGCCGAAATCAAAAAAGCAAACGTTAAGAAAATTGAAACAACACCTGCTCCAGCTAAAAACTAATTAGTTAGCAAATAACATTTAAAAGAGTCTTTCGAGGCTCTTTTTTTTTGCGTTGGTTTTTTGGAAACTTAAACTTCCAACTTAAACTCAGAAGTTTTGTGGAAAGTTAAATCTGGATAATCTTTTTCAGCCATTTGTAATAGGAAAGTTGTTTCGGCTAAAAATACTAAATTATCATCTT
>JBILQY010000218.1:0-5008 GCA_044372955.1 Crocinitomicaceae bacterium
GTGATATTTTTAGTTTTACAAAAAAAATTACTTCAACAAATCCAACAATATTTCCACTTCATATTGAATTTCGTCTTTAATTTCCTTGTAAGCATTGCCTGTTGCAGGGCCACTAAATCCGGTAAAAATCTTTTGAATTTTTCCTTTTTTGTCCACGAAAATTGTTGTTGGAAAACTCATAACTCCATTTAACATTGGAAAATGACTAGCTGCAACTTCTGTTTTAGACGTTCCAGCCAAAACCACTTTATAAGGGATCCCAGTTCGTTTTTTAAAAGCTTTCAGTTTTTTAATTTGAGCTTTTTTATTATCACCCACTTCATAAGCTAGGGCTACAATTTCCAAACCTTGTTTGTTGTATTGTGCATATAAAGTTTTGAAATAATTAATTTCATCAATGCAGTTCGGACACCAAGTTCCCATAATCTGAAAAATAACCACTTTGTCTTTGTATTTCTTTCCGGGAAACGAAAACGGTTTGCCATTTAATTCCTCTAATTCCTTAAAATTGAAAGCTGCATCATTGATGACATAAGTCAATTCTTCGTGCTCGCGCAATTTCGCTTGTTCATTTTTGGACGCAATCCAATCGGTTGAAAACGTAACGCCACTGTAATATTTTCCTTGAATAGAATCTCCAGAAATTGTTCCTGTAAAGTAAAATGCCCAAGAACCATTGAAACTCGAAAGCGCAAATTCATTTCCGTTCATATTCCCTTCTAAGAATCGGTAATCACCTGTTTCAGTTAAAAAAGTACCTGTTACTTTCGTGTTTTTCACTTCAAACGATCCAATTGCTTTTCGAGGTTTCGCTTTTGGGTTAAAAGTCACGTCCCATTTTCCCGTTAAATTTTGATTGGCATTGCTATTACCAGCTGCTGTAAATGAAATTCGTTCCATATTCTCAGTTGTGATGTACGCATTTAAAGGAATTTTTATAGGTTCTTTTCGCGCATAATTAATCCAATAACCACGCAATTCATTTCCCTTTTCGGAAACTTGAAACACGATTTGCGCATCCATTTCTGGAAAATGAGCGTAAATACTGTCATTTTTCACCACGATATCTCGCAATAAAATGCGTTCATCTGCATTTACAACCTCCAAACGAATTTGCTTATTGTTCTTGGAAACATCCAGAAAAAAGGGAATGAACAAGCGATCATTCATCGCTAATTCTGCCCGCCAATGACCAGGTTGAAGATTTTTCGTGCCTTGTGAAAAAGTGGTAAAACCAACAAAAAGTAAACTTAAAAAGAAAATTGATCGCATAAATTTGGCTATATTTCACAACGAAATTAAGCTATAAACAAATAGTAATGCAACTTTTAAATAATTATACAAGTCTTTTTCAAGCGCTATGGATGATTTCACATTAGTTAATGAATGTATAAAAGGAAATCCGAAGGCGCAAAAAGCGTTGTTTGACAAATTTGCCCCAAAAATGTACAGTGTTTGTTTGCGCTACATGCGAAATGGACAACAAGCTGAAGATGTACTGCAAGATGGATTAGTGAAAGTTTTTACGAAATTACCCGATTATAAAAATGAAGGTGTTTTGGAAGGCTGGATTCGTCGCATCATGGTCAACACGTGTTTAGATCAAATTCGCAAGAACGTCAAATTTCAAGGAGACATTCAAGCGGAAGAAGTAGAGTATAAATTAGAACACAAAGATTTCATTGCCGAACGATTAATGGCAGAAGATTTGATGAAGCTCGTTCAAAGCATGCCTGAAGGTTACAAAGTTGTTTTTAACATGTTTGCAATTGAAGGTTATTCACACCAAGAAATTGCAGCAGCACTTGGTGTAACAGAAAGCACATCAAAATCACAGTATTTACGTGCAAGGGCTTATTTGAGAGACCGATTAGAAAAGAGATAAAATGGAAGAGAAAGATAGTATAAAAGATTTGTTTCAAGAAAAACTTTCGCAGTTGGAGACTCCTGTGCGCCCTGAACTTTGGTCGGCAGTTTCTTCTTCAATTGCAAGTACTTCAACAGTTGCAACTGCCACTGGAATTTCACTTCTAGCTAAAATTACTATTGGTATTACCATAGCCGCAAGTGTGACAGGAACGATTCTTTTCATCTCAAAAGAAGATGCGAAAGAGTCTCCTAAAACGGAATCGAAAGAAATTAAATCGACTAAAACAGCAACTAAATCAAAAGAAAATACTTCAACTTCAAACGTTCCAAACACAGAAACCAACAAAGTAAATCTTGTTGAGAAAACAAGTGAAAATAACAACTTCTTTGTTCCAAATAGCGAAGAATTAACGCCATTTAATAACGTTTCATCTGAGTATAAACTTACGGAAGGTCCAATTTCATACGCTGAAATTGAGCAAAAACAAGAAACCAATAAAACACACACAAAACCTGAAACTCAAACAAATAATACTGTAAGTACTCAAAATAAAGAAACGAATCCTACGGTTGAAAAGCTACCTGAGCAAAGTAAAGTTCAAATCAAACTTCCTAATATTTTCACACCAAATGGCGACGGAAATAATGACTTTTTGAAACTAGAAGTTGAAAATATTACTGAGTTTGTGATTGTGGTTTTGGATGCCAAAAGCAATGTTGTATTCAAATCAGAAGACGCAGACTTCAAGTGGGATGGAACTAATTTCAATGGAGACAAACTTCCTGCCGGAAATTATATTTACTACGTAACAGCAAATGATTCAGACGGCAAACCCCTTACAAAATATAGTGCGCTGACCATTAAATACTAAGCCAAGCTTTTTATTTTACCCGCTTCATTTCCTACTTTTATTGCACCTAAATAAAAGAAGATAATTCCAGCTGTTATAAATAAGTGTGACACATCGTTTTTGTCAAACCAATTCACAGGATTTATCTTCATTAAAAAGAAAAAAGCACTTGGTAAAATAATCGCAACTCCCCAATAAAAAAACTTAAACGACTCGTGTTTGGTTTTGGATAATGTATAACCAATGACTCCTGCTGAAGTAAAAACGCCAACAATCGTATGAATCGCTACAGGAAGGAATCCCAATTCTGGTTTTTCATCAATCGCTTGGGTACTAATCACCCAAAAGAAAATTGCAAACACCAAGATCATTTTCCAAAAAATGAATTTTTCGTATTTCTTTCTGAAGTCAAGTTTAATTATTTCAGCTGCCATAGCACGTTCAATTAAATAAATTGCAACTATACCAGTAATCCAATTGGGCATTTTTCCCATTGCTCCGAAATAATAAAATAGTGCATGACCCAACCCACCTAGAAAGGAGCTAATTCCAAAAAGAATAAAAAAATGAAACCATCGATTAGAAAACGTGGTGTTAAAGCGCTTTTTATAAAGTAAATATGCTAAATATAAACTAACCAAAGCCATCATTGTATCCGTTACAAGCGCATTGGGTTCTAGAATTTTATAGTCCATAAAAGACCATTCTAGTTTTGGGAAATCCTGACCGATTATCATTTGAGGGCACAAAATTAGGTAAAAAAGCCTTTATTTTTGTGCTATTCTAGGCTTTTTTCAAAATCTCAAAACTTATATAAGTGTATAGATTTTAAAGTGTTTGTTTATTACCCTTTTAGGCTTCTAAAAATTTTAATACTCAACAATAACTAGTCCACATAGTTTTGAAAGAATTTCTACTTGTGTCGTTAATGGTTTGCCCAATAACGATGTTCCTTTTGGAAGTTCAATTCCATCAACAGCATCAATAAAATTCAAAAGATAACCGCTCTTTATTGCATATCCAACCGAGTTAGCTTCTAAAATACCAGAATTAACAACACCAACAATGTTTCCATTATAATCAAACAACGGACCTCCGCTGTTTCCTGGTTGCAATGGAACTGAAATTTGATATTTCGTTGGGTCATCTTTAAAACCCGATTTAGAACTTATTATACCATCTGTAAGTTTAAGGTTTTTACCTTGAACATCTAACATAGGAAAACCAAGTGTGAAAACTTTTTCTCCTAAAGGAGATGACGTTGATTTTATACTATAAACGATCTCAGGTGAAATAAATGAGTTAGAATTAATTTTCAGTAATGCTAAGTCGTTCAATTTGTCAACTTGCACGATTTCAGCTGAATACTTCTTCTGTCCAAAAGAAATCTCTATAGATTTTGCATTTTCTATAACATGAAAATTTGTTATAAAATGACCATTCTTTGTTAATAAAAACCCAGAGCCTGAAGCAGTTAAAACTTCTTTTGAAGTCTTTGGTTTTGAATTATTTTGTATTTTATTAGAGTAAAGATATTTTTCAGAATAAAAAACAATCTGATCAATTTTATAATCTACATTATTTGATTTAATGGAAATTTTTGGTTGAAAATTTGAAGAAAGATGAAAATTAAAAGTACTTTCAGAAAATTGGCAGTAAAAGTTATTAAAAGTTTCAAATTTATCGTCGACTTCGAAACTATTGTTCATTTTAAACTCGGTAAAGGGTTTGTCTGAAATGAAAATTTTACCAGACAATTCTTTTTTATTAGTTACAATTATCAAATATGATTTTTTTAAAATACTTATAACATCAAATTCTGATAATTTATTACAAGAAGAAGGAAACTTTAAGGATAAATTTCCCAATTTCGTTGATACATTTGATATTTCACTGTTCAAAACTACAGAGTTGTCTTCAAATACCCAAAATCTTAAAATAGACTTGCTTTCCACGTCAATAGCAATATCAATATAACCATCTTTAGATATGATATCGTCAAGTTTTATTTCGGTAACCAATAAGTTGTCATCTTTAAATAAAAGAGGTAAATTAAAAATTTGTGTACTACTTTCCCAAAACTTACTACCTACTTGATTAGAACATTTAATATTTAAAATTCCATCTGTTGAATTGAAGCGGTTTTTGTAAATAGAATTTTCTTCTTCAAAAGTAAATTGACTATAACTTTTAGATATGAAAATGCATAAAATAATTAAAAATAGATATTTCATAATAAAAGGTATTATCGAGGAGAATTAATGTTTAAAATTCGTCTTAAAATTGTC
>JBILQY010000219.1:0-4990 GCA_044372955.1 Crocinitomicaceae bacterium
TCTTTAAACGAAAAAACAATCTTACCAGAATCATCTTTCCATAATGCATTTTTAAAGTTATGACGCTCATTATCAATCAACCAAACTACCATAGGTTTTCCATTATTTAAAATTGTATATTCATCAACCAAATAACTACATTTATCATCAGATTTAAATTTTAATTTATACAAAAGTTGGTATCCTTTCGCTTCAGAAATAACCCCTCCCTTTTCTTTAATCAAAGCAGTATTAGTTTGATAAGGAGCATTTAGACCAAACAAAGGCATATAGAAAAGTTTACTAAAAGCCCGTCCTTCTTTTAAAGTAGTGAATTTTTCAAATTCATCATATGATGATTTTACTTGATTAAAACATAAAGTATTAATTATGTTGGTGTTAAAATTAATCCCATCAGAATAAACATTAACACCTTTAATAAAACCATTCTCAAAATATGATTCCTTTTCAATGTTTCCATCTTCAAAATGTGACAAATATAAACCATCTACATTACCATTTTTGAAATTAACTTCTTCGTCAACATTACCATTCTCCCAATAAGTTAAACT
The DNA here is from genome assembly GCA_044372955.1 of Crocinitomicaceae bacterium. Taxonomy (GTDB): domain Bacteria; phylum Bacteroidota; class Bacteroidia; order Flavobacteriales_D; family Crocinitomicaceae; genus UBA952. The sequence continues at coordinate 552 of JBILQY010000219.1, forward strand.
TTTTCCATTATAAACTCCTTGTTTATTAATATTTAATACAGCATACAAGCTACTCGTATCAAAAAGTGAATTTTTAGATCTGTATATTTTTATAGTTTCATCTAAGAAAACTTCCTTATTCCCGATTTTTTGTTTTTCAGTTTTATATTCCATTAAACAAGGATGGTAAGCGTTTTTAATGTAACTTCTATTAATAACACCTTGTTCTAAATATTTTTTATAAACTGGATAGTAATTTTTGTCAACACCTAATTCTTCTTGTACTTGTTGGTTTTTAAAAATGTAAAATGGGTTAAATTTGAGTCTAGGGTCAAAACTAAAAACAGCACTTGTATTTACAATTTCACTATAGGACATTTTTTGATCCTTTATTTTTCCGTTACTAAATTCTAAACTAACATTTTGACTAGTTTTATAGTATTTTACTCCCTCTTCGTAATTTTTATACGCTAACCCAGAATTTTTTTTCCCTAAACTATCTAATGTTTCATGAAAATAATAGTGGAAACCAGCAAACGTTTTAAAACTTATAAATCCTTCGTATTCATCATTTACATAATTCCCTGAAACAACAATTTCATCTACTTTCAAACTTCCATAATTATCATAAAGTAATCTTGATATAGTAAACAATCCATTTTTCTTTCCATCAACATAAATACAAGATTCTACATAGTATTCTTTTTTTGGATTATACACCTCTGAAACTTCAAGTTTTTCGATTGAATTTCTCCAGTCAATTAATTTTGAATTCGGGAAATAAGTAAGTAGAGGTTCTTTTTCTGTATCACTGAAAACAAAATCATGTTTCACAGAATAATAGATTAATGCTTTCCCTTTAGGTTTTATGGGCTTTACATTAATTTGGGGATAACTTTGCAAGAATGCACTATTACTTATTAAAAGAACAAATAATAAAAAGGCTACTTTTTTCATAATATATTTTTTAAATTATACCCCACAACTTCCTTACTTCTGAAGCTGTTTGGTTAGATGGAGTGTTTCGTGTGTTATATAGGTTAACGGGCAGATTTAAGGTGTTCGCATTTATATCAAAACTTACTATTGGTTGTATGTCAAATCCTGCATCGATGAACGCTTGAAGATAAACCTCACCATTGGGTTGTTGTGTGGTGCTATTACTTTGTAAGGTTATTAGGATAGTTTGCTCTTCAGTATTAATAATTTCATCTAAAAACTGCTGAACTGATAATCCGTTTCGATTTCTCTCCTGAGGTGATGTTATTGAAACAAGAGAAGTTTTAGTTTCATTTTTCAAAAATTGCATTTGCCAATTTCCTCTAGTTACGGCACCACCAGTTAAACATCTCATAACGGAAGATTTATGACTGTTCGAGCGTCCGAGAATTATATAAAGCCTTTTATTCATAAATAAAATTTCCACAAATTTACCCCCAACACTCCTTTTGTATCGCTTTTATTTAGGACAATAAACCCTAATTAAAATTATTTTGCTACTTTTGAGGAAAATATAGTTATGAAAGAAGTTATTGAAAATATCAAAAAATTTCGTGAGTTAAAGAATATAACACGCGATGAATTAGCCGATAAGCTTGAAATGAGCCTTTCTGGTTATAGTAAATTAGAACGTGGAGAAGTTGAAATTACACTCACAAAACTGTACCGTATCGCGGACATTTTAGAAATTTCAGTGTCGCAAATACTTAATTTTGATGCTTCTCAGATTTTTAACATAAAAGATTACGGGGTTGCAAATGTCGATATAGAATCACAAACGAACAACTACACAGATATTTACAAAGACAAATACATCAAAATGTTAGAAGCAGAGGTGGAGCGACTAAAAAATGAAAAAAAGTAAAATGTCCTTTTGAGTAGCAAAATAAATCTTCAATTTGCAAAAAACCAACTTTAGTTTACCGCCTTCTTAATTCCCATCACAATCACCATTGCAAACATTACCCAAATTAATTCGGTTGTTAGTTTGAACTCAACCTGAAATTTTCTGTTAATTGTCTTCCTTTGTTAAATTTCATGCTTAAATAGTAAAAGAAGTAATGGCAAAACTTTGTCAACCATCTAATTTTTCTTAATTTAGAATTAGACAACAATATTCAAAGAATGAAGCATCAAACTCCGGAATCTAACAATCAATTTCATTTCGAAAATTTAGTTAAAGAAATTGAACAAATTCACAGTCATTTTCAGCAACAAGCTGTTAAGGCTGTTAATATTTCTCTCACTTTACGAAACTGGTTGATTGGCTATTATATTGTTGAATTTGAGCAAAATGGAGCTGATAGAGCAAATTATGGGGGGAAATTATTAAAGAATTTATCGGAAAAGATTAATGTAAATGGACTTAAGGAAACCAATTTAAAATTGGCTAGACAATTCTATAAATCTTACCCAGAAATGGTGGAATTAATCTCAACAAGTTTTAAAAATCTTCTTCCAACTTCAATTCGTCAGTTAGTGACTGACCAATTTAAAATCATTGATAATGAGAGCGTTAAAATTAGTCAGTTGGTGACTGACGAATTCTCAGATCAAAATTCAATAAAGAAAACACAAAGTTATTACAGTCAATTAATTGAGAAAATTTCATTCACTCATTTTGTAGAACTCATTAAAATTGAAGATAAGACAAAACGTTCCTTTTATGAGTTGCTCATTTTGAAATCAACACCTTCAATAAATCAACTAAAACATCAAATTAACTCGCTTGCATATGAACGAGTTGGGCTATCTGCGAGTTCTGAAATTGCTTTTTCTCAATTACAAAGTAAAATCGAACCTCAACAAGCTTCAGATGCAGTAAAATCAGTGTTCTTCTTTGATTTTCTTAACTTACCAACTAATGTTTTGGTTGAAGAAAAAGAATTAGAATCAGCATTGATTAACCATTTACAAGAATTTATTCAAGAATTAGGGATTGGCTTTTGTTTTGAAGCAAGGCAAAAACGAATCTTAATTGACGATGAATACTATTTTACGGACTTAGTTTTTTACCATCGGATTTTAAAATGTCATATTTTGATTGAACTAAAAATAGACGCATTTAAGCACGAACATTTATCGCAATTAAACACCTACGTGGCTTATTACAACGCCGAAATTAAACGTCAAGACGATAATCCTACTATTGGAATTTTACTCTGCACTGAAAAAGGTAAAAAATTAGTAGAATATGCTACTGCTGGTATGGATAACCAACTTTTCGTTTCCAAGTACCTACTCGAATTACCCCAAAAGGAACAACTAGAAGCTTTTTTAAATAAAGAAGTTAACGAATGGGGGCAAAAGTAATTTCTTGGTCTTTGTTGATTCTATTTAGAAATTACTGTGTTTTCTTTTGAATTCAATTGCATTCCCATCACAATCACCATTGCGCACATCGCCCAAATTGGAACAGCAGCTTTGTCGGTATCGAGGAAATTATTTAAAAAGGCATGTACGAAATAAGTTGTAGTTGCAGCAATCATTCCCATTACTAGAACACGATTTTTAGTTTCAGAAAGTGGCAATTTGTTGTAAAGCGTAATCATGGAGAAGAAAATTGCGAACACCAAAAGTTTGCTTAACAAAGTTAAATCTAACACGGAAGCTTCTCTAAATGAATTGCGTTTGATTGATAACCAGATTAAAAGTCGTGAAGCTTTAGTTCGCATTTTTGACAATCAAGTGCGAGTTGCTGAAATTAAAATGATTGAAAAAAAGCATGAAATCAATCGCTTGAACAAACGCTTGGAAGACTTAAAAAGACAATATAAATCAATGATTATTTACGCTTATAAACGTCGAAATAATTATGGAAAAATAATGTTCATCCTTTCTGCCAACAATTACAATGAAGCATTAAAACGCAATCGTTATTTGAAAAAAGCAGCTGGAATTCAACTAAAACAACGCGCTTTAATCAAACAACACCAACAATTAATTGACAAGGAAATAAAAAGCATCAGCCAAGAAAAAGAATCCAAAGTTTTGGCGATGGAAGAGAAAAAGAAAGAACGCGAGCAAATAGAAAAAGATAAAGTAACCAAGGAAATTTCTTACGGAAAATTTAAAAAGGAAGAGCAAAAACTTTACGACCAATTGCAAGCTGACGAGCGTAAAAAACAAGAATTAAAACGCAAAATTGATTCAGCAATCAAGAATGAAATTGCTGCAGAAACGGAGCGTCAACGTAAAGAGGAAGAGAAAAAACGTAAGGCAGCCGAAGAAAAGAAACGCAAAGCAAACGAATCAAAAAAACCAGGAGACAAACCGAAAACAAATAATTCTGCTGTTAAAGAACCAGATCCATTTGTAGATGATGTTCCAGAAAAGAAACCAGAGTATGTTTACAAAGAATCACCGGAAGGTTCTGCTATTGGTAGAAGTTTTGAAAGCAATAGAGGTCGTTTGGCTTGGCCTGTTGGAAACGGAAGTATCACAGAACGTTATGGTGTAAA
>JBILQY010000320.1:0-3646 GCA_044372955.1 Crocinitomicaceae bacterium
TTTGTTGAAGTACTTATTAAATTCATAAAGCGGAGTTCTGCCATCGATTAGGTAAGTACCGTCTTCTCGTTTTGTGATTTTTTCATTTTCATCATCTTCCTCATCGGGCAAATCGCCAACAATTCCTTCTATTAAATCGTGAAGTGTAATGATTCCTAATAATCCACCGTATTCATCAATCACAAAACCAAAATGTTGCTTTGTTTGCCTGAAAGAATTTATGATTTTCAGCGAGGGTGTATTTTGAGCAATAAACAAGGGTTCCTCTAAAATGTCGTCAATTGAAAAAGTGGGTTGATTGTACTTTTCTAAGAAATCTTTAACTCGAATGTATCCTTTGACGTTTTCAAGCGAACCTTCACTAACAATAATTTTTGAATGACTGAATTCTATTATTTTATTAAAAATTTCTTCCTTCGACTTTTTAATATTTACCCATTCAACTTCCGAACTATGTTTCATCAACGATTTTGCCGTTTGATCTGAAAAACTAAAAATGTTCTGATGAATTTCACTTTCTTCTGATTCAAGTACACCAGATTTACCTGCATTTAAGATTAGAAATTTAAGTTCCTCCTCGCTTACGTGGTCACTGTTTGATTCTTTTGTGCCCAATATTTTCAAAATCAATTTAGTCGAAAAAGAGAGCAATTTTACAAAAGGATAGGATGCAAAAGTGAAATATTTAATGATGGGAACACAAACCAAAGCTATTTTTTCAGAGTTGTTCATTGCAATAGTTTTTGGCACTAATTCACCGATAACTATTGTAAAATAAGTAATACTACCAATGACAATAACAAGAGAAATCGAATGAACATAATTTCCAAGAAATGTAAATTGAACAAGTACTTTTTCTAAGTCATCTGTCAATGTAGCGCCACCATAAGCACCGGAGATGATTCCAATTAAGGTAATTCCAACTTGCACTGAAGAAAGGAAATTTTCAGGATTTTCGAGTAATTTCAGAACTGTTAATGCGCGTGTATTTCCTTGTGCTGCTAAGTGTTCCATTCTGCTTTTCTTTACAGAAACTAGAGCAATTTCAGAAAGGGAAAAGAAGCCGTTGAGTAAGGTTAAGAAAAAAATGATGAGTATTTCCATAATTGGGTAAAGGTACAAACTTAGACCGTTGTAAAATAAGATACAAGTAGTTACTTGAGAAATTTACTTCCTTTTTAATTTCAGAGTAGTGTTGATTTATCTTTCAGAAAAGCTTCAATTAATTGATTTTTAAAAGGATTTTAAATCAATTTTTCTTCATCTTTCCCTTTTCCTTTTAAAAAGTTAGCATATTCTTTTAGCATTTCATTTTGTTCTCGTACTTCTTGTAATTCAGATTCCATTGCTTTGTAGGTTTTACTCAAAGGTTTATAAAAATCGAATTCTAATACTTCTGATATTTTAGTTAGCAAACTTGTGTCAACAGACTTCCTTGAGAATATGGAATAGACATTTTCGCGCGATTTATTGATGCGTCTCGCAAATTCTGTTACCGAAATACCTTTCGTTTCAAGAACCAATTTCACCTGCTGCCCAATATGATTTTCTTCCATTTCACAAAATTCCTGAATACTGTAGACATTAAGTTATCATTAATGGTTTAATAGATACACATAAACGTTTGAAAAATTTAACACTTTGAGTATATTTGTAACCTAAATTTCTACATAAGATGCTTAAAGTCAATTTGTATTTAACTTTTTTCCTCCTAGCACTCTCGCTTTCTGCTCAGTCTTTTGACCGTAGAGTCATTGCTAGTGCAGGTCGGGATGCGAATAATGGTTTAACAGGTTTGTCGCAACGATTTATGACCTATACCATCGGTGAACCGATTATTTATCGAGGATCAAATTCAACACGTCAACTTAATAATGGATTTATTCAACCTATTGGAATCACTCCTACTGCTCCACCTGCATCTTCAGGAATGGTGCTAGCAAATGGAGATATTGCAGTTTACCCGAATCCGTTTGGAACTTTCATTACAGTTAACACAAACACTGAAGTAGAAGAGGAAATAAGCGTGCAATTAATTGATATAAATGGGAAACTAATTCTTAATGAACAGATCGTTCCAAAACACCATCAATTAGAAATCCCATCCCATTGCGCGCCAGGAACTTACTTATTGAATTGCTATACCTTAAATGGACAGTTTATTCAACAAACGCGCTTAATTAAAATGAATAATTAATACACTAAAAAATACCAACAGATGAACAAATTAATTGTCTTATTAACCCTTTTTATTTCTACGATTGCTTTTTCCCAAGCACCAGAAGGAATTAACTACCAAGCAGTAATGCGTAACAACAGTGGGAATTTAGTAACCAATTCAACCGTGGCTATTCGTGTACAAATCCGACAAGGAACAGCCTCGGGAAGTACTGTTTACCAAGAAAGACAAAGCATTACCACCACAAGCCAAGGTTTGATTAATATGGTGATTGGCGCTGGGACACCTCAAGTTGGTACATTCAACAATATTAACTGGGCTGTAGGACCATTTTTTGTAAATCTTGCTGTTGACTTTTCAAACGGTGTAAATTATCAAGATTTTGGAACGCAACAATTGATGAGCGTACCTTATGCTTTGTATGCAAAAACATCAGGTGCTCAATTAAACCAATGGCGCTATGGAAATACAGTTCCTACAAACTCATTTGGAGTTTTGGGAGATTTCTATTTGGATGTTATAACTGGAAATGTGTATTACAAAAACAGCACATCTACTTGGGTATTAACAGGAAACATCAAAGGGCCTGTTGGTCCGTCTGGAGCTAATGGAGCAGCAGGTGCACAAGGTGCTCAGGGAATTCAAGGTGCGCCAGGAGCACAAGGAACTCAAGGAGTTGCAGGAGTAAATGGAAGCAATGGACAAAATACTTTGGTCAAAACAAGCAATGAAGCAGCAGGAGTAAACTGTACAACAGGCGGTGTGAAAATAGAATACGGATTGGATGCAAATAGCAACGGAACATTAGACGTATCAGAAATCAACGCAACTCTAACGAAATATGTTTGTAACGGAGCAATTGGTGCAACGGGTGCGACAGGTGCAACAGGTGCGACAGGTCCACAAGGAATCCAAGGAGTTGCAGGCCCAACTGGAGCAGCTGGCCCTCAAGGACAAATTGGCTTGACAGGTCCAACTGGAGCACAAGGAATTCAAGGTTTAACTGGTGCAGCTGGAGCGAGTGGAAAAAATACGCTTGCTAAAACTACCACGGAAGCCGCAGGAGCGAATTGTACAACTGGCGGTGTGAAAATCGAATACGGATTAGATGCCAATAGCAACGGAACTTTAGACGTTTCTGAAATCAACGCGACTTTAACGAAATACGTTTGTAACGGAGCAGTTGGTGCAACGGGTGCGACAGGAACAACGGGTGCGACAGGTCCACAAGGAATCCAAGGAGTTGCAGGCCCAACCGGATCAACTGGCCCTCAAGGACAAATTGGCTTGACAGGTCCAACTGGTGCACAAGGAATTCAAGGTTTAACTGGTGCAGCAGGAGCGAGTGGAAAAAACACTTTAGCAAAAACTACCACAGAATCCGCAGGAGCAAATTGTACAACAGGCGGTGTGAAAATCGAATACGGATTGGATGCCAATAGCAACGGAACTTTAGACGTTTCTGAA
>JBILQY010000224.1:0-4912 GCA_044372955.1 Crocinitomicaceae bacterium
TACGTGCGTGTGCAAAAACACAAAAGCCTGTTTTAATTAAACGTGGTTTCGGAACAACTTTACAAGAATTTGTGCAATCAGCAGAATTTGTACTTTCAGGTGGAAATGAAAATGTCATTCTTTGCGAAAGAGGAATTCGCACCTTTGAAACAGGAACGCGTTTCACCTTGGATTTATGTGGCGTTGCTTGGTTGCAAGAATACACCAATTTGCCAATTATCTTAGATCCTTCACATGCAATGGGCTACGCTTATGGCATACCAAATCTTGCAAAAGCATGTGTAGCAATGGGAATTGATGGTTTATTGATTGAAGCGCATCCGAATCCGAAAGTGGCAAAATCAGATGCTTCACAACAATTGAACTACGAAGAATTCGAACAACTCTTGAATCAATTACGACCTGTAGCTGCAAGTGTTGGATATAACATGATTTAAAATGCATTTAGAACAAAATATCAAAGGTCTTTGTGCCAAATTCGGTGTTGATTTCAATGAATTTTTAAATGACTTGAATGCAGATAACGCGCTCGAATTGAGTATGTTTGATTTACAAGCTATCTGTGAGGAATACGAAGTGGACTTACACTCCCTCCTATTTAAACCGATGTATAAACCTGAAAAATTCCGCAAACAATTAGCGGCGATTAAACTCTTAATCCTTGATGTGGATGGCGTTTTGACCGATGGCGGAATGTATGTTTCTGAAAATGGGGATCAGCAAAAACGTTTTCACACACACGATGGAATGGCCTTGTTGCATTTAGCGAAAATCGGCGTTGAAGTTGGAATTATTTCATCTGGATTTACTTCAAATATTGTCCAAAGTCGTGCTGCGTTATTGGGAATCCAAAAATGTTACGTTGGAAGAGAACCGAAACTGACGATTTTACAAGAATGGTGCATAGAATTAGGAATTGAACTTTCACAAGTTGCCATCATTGGTGACGATATCAATGATTTAGAAATAATGAAAAACGTAGGTTTGGCGGTATGTCCAGCGAATGCTGTAAATGCAGTCAAATCTCAAAGTCATATTATTTTGACTAAAAAAGGGGGGGACGGTTGTGTGCGCGAGTTTATCGACACCTACCTATTAAAAGAACCAATCCATTAAAAAAAAGTACATGAGCAACATTACCATCGGAGTGATTAAAGAAGGAAAAGTGCCGCCGGATTTCCGAGTTCCATTGACACCAAAACAATGCAAAGCCATTGAAACGATTTATCCAACTATAAAAGTACGCGTTCAAAAAAGTCCCATTCGTACCTTTAAAGATGAAGAGTACGCCAACGAAGGAATTGAACTTGTTGATTCGCTCGAAAGTTGTGATATTATTTTTGGTGTGAAAGAAGTTAAAATTGAAGATTTAATCCCCAATAAAACGTTTTTCTTTTTCTCACATACACTTAAAAAACAGCCTTATAACCGCTCTTTACTTCAAGCTATACTTGAGAAAAAAATCCGTTTAGTTGACTACGAAGTTCTCAAAGATAAATACAACAAACGCGTCATTGGTTTTGGTCGCTATGCTGGAATTGTTGGTTGTTACAATGCTTTTTATACGTATGGCTTAAAGTCAAAAACGTACGAATTGAAACCTGCTCATTTGTGCGCTGACCGCAAAGAAGTGGAAGAAGAATTGAAAAAAGTGAGTTTACCAAAAAACTTCCGAATCCTTTTAACTGGTTTTGGTCGTGTTGGACATGGCGCACAAGAAATAATTGACTTATTACCGATTAAAGAAGTGAGTCCGGAAGAATTTCTCTCTAAAGAATTTGACGAACCGATCTACGCTCAATTAGAAGTGGAAGATTATTACGGCAGAAAAGATGGTGGAACGTTTGTTAAATCAGAGTTTTACTCCACCCCAGAATTGTATAAATCAACATTTGGTCGTTATGTTTCCAAAACAGACATGTACATTCCGTGCCATTTTTGGAGTGCTAAGTCACCTGTGATTTTAACACAAGAAGATTTACAATCGGCAGACAACCGTATTCAAGTGATAGCAGACATTTCGTGTGATGTGGATGGTCCAATTGCTGCAACGATTCGTGCAAGTAAAATCGGAAACCCAATTTTCGGTTACGACCCACAAACAGGACAAGAAGTGGATTACTCAAACGAAGGCGCAATTGCAGTGATGTCGATTGACAACCTACCTTGTGAACTTCCAAAAGACGCATCTGAAGACTTTGGAAACGAATTATTGAAACACGTTTTACCCCGTTTATTGGGCGAAGACCCTGATAATATGATTGCGAAAGGTAGCGAAACAACTTTTGATGGCGAATTAACTGAAGGATTTAAGTATTTGGAGAATTATGTGAAAGGAATCGATGTTTGATGCTTGATTGTTGATGCTTGATTTTTGATGTTTAATTCAATTAAAAATTAACAATTCAACATTAAGCATTGGAAAATCTAGCTTTCTGTTTGCCACAGCGAATCTTCTTTGAGTTTTCAGATAAATTTTTATCTTTGGAATACGATGCTCAAAAAAGTTGCTAATTTTCATTTTCTAAGACAATTAGATTTAATCGAAAGTAATTCTTATTCGGTTGTAATCATTTTTGTAGTTGTAATTCAATTAGTTATGAAAATTAAGTTTTTGATAGTATAGCTGAAGTTGAGGCGGTATGTAAACTAACTACTAGTTGGCAGAAAGTGTAAAAGGCGACAACAGAATAAGAAAACGACAACTATTACAAAGAAAAAGGTAAACCATTTTGAAAGGAAAAACAGAAAATAGAAACGAAATAATAAACGGACAAATAGAAAGCCAACTCTCATTGCCTACCCTTCTGTATTTTATTTTTTGTCTCCACCGTACTAAATATTTTGAAACCCATTACAACCCGTAAATGACACATTTTGCTTTGCTCCAACTGCAAGCCGACGCTTAATCAAAACTTAAAGTGCTGTTTTTTTGCCAACGCACAAACGAACTTATCAGAATTAAAAACTGTAAATTGGATGACCAATAATTAACCAACAGACAAGAAGAAAACATGAGCCTAAACACACAAAATTTACAAACTATCATCAATTTTATTTGGACAGTTGCTGATGATGTATTGATTAATAAATTTCTAGAAAATCAGTATCAGGACGTAATACTTCCAATGACCGTTTTAAGGCGTTTGGACTTGGCATTAGAACCGACCAAAGACAAGGTGCTGCTTACACACAACGAGTTTAAAAGCAAAATTGATAATCTTACTGGGCTTCTGACCAGCGAATTGCACGGAAGTGGTTTGGCGTTTTACAACACTTCGCCTTACACCATGAAAAAACTCTTGGACGACCCCAAAAATATTGACGCCAACTTTTTGGACTATCTCAATGGTTATTCAGAAAATGTGCAGGATATTATTTCCAAATTTAAGTTTCGGAATCAGTTAAATACTTTTGAAGAAACAGGCATTACCTTTTCCTTGATTGAAAAATTCTGTAATCCAAAAGTGGAATTAAGCCCTGATAAAATTTCTCCAATGGCAATGGGGTATATGTTTGAAGATTTGATCAGAAGATTCAATGAGAAAACAAATGCAGCAGCAGGGCGTCACTTTACACCACGAGAAATCATTGAGTTAATGACGCACTTGGTTTATTTACCAGTGAAAGATAAAATTCAAAAAGGTACTTTTTTGGTATATGACCCTTGTGCAGGTTCTGGTGCTATGTTAACCCAATCAAAAAAGTTTGCTACAGATCCTGATGGTGAAGTAAAATCAGAAGCAGCATTTCATTTATACGGACAAGAAAATACTGGAGAAATGTATGCAGTTTGTAAATCGGATATGCTTTTGAAAGGCGAAGACCCTGATAAAATCAAATTTGGCTCTACTTTGAGCGAATACGGTTTTGACCCTGATTTGAAATTCAATTTTATGTTGACCAATCCACCGTATGGTACAACTTGGAAACAAGATCAGGAAAACCTAAATGTTGGTTCAGGGAAAAAAATGGAAATCATAGACAAACGATTTAATCTTCCAATAAAAAACTTCAGAGGTGAACTAGAAGAAACGTGTTTAACGTCACGTAGCAACGATGGCCAATTAATGTTTATGCTCCACATGCTTTCTAAAATGAAAAACCCGAAAGACGGTGGTAGCCGTATAGCATCCGTTCACAATGGTTCAGCTTTGTTTACAGGAGATGCAGGCAGCAGCGAAAGCGGTATTCGCCAATACATACTGGAAAATGATTTGTTAGAATGCATCATACAGTTGCCTCATAATATATTTTACAACACTGGAATAGCCACCTATGTTTGGGTATTGAGCAATGTAAAAGAAACATACAGAAAAGGGAAAGTGCAGTTAATAAACGCTTCAACAGAGGAGTTTTATCAGAAAATGAGAAAAGGGCTAGGTGATAAACGTGTAGAACTGACATCTGAAAATATTCTCAACATTCAAGAGATGTACTTCGCTTTTGAAGAAAACGAATACAGTAAAATTTTTGACAATAAAGATTTTGGCTTTTATCAAATTACCGTGCATCAACCTGAAAAAGATGAGAAAGGCAACATCATAAAAGACGGCAAAGGCAAACCAAAAAGCGATAGCAACATAAAAGACACGGAAAATGTAAAAATGAAAGAAAGCATTGCCGACTATTTCAAAAGAGAAGTTCTGCCTTTTGCTCCTGATGCTTGGTACGACAAGACAAAAATGAAAGTGGGTTATGATATTCCTTTTAATAAGTTCTTTTACCGTTATGAGCAATTAAGAGATTTGAAAATGATTTCTGCTGATATTCTTCAATTAGAAGCTGAAACAGATGGATTGCTTAAAGAAATTATAGACTGATGAGGAAGGTAAGTAAATATCCCAGCTACAAGGAATCTGATGTTGAATGGCTAGGAAGTATTCCTGAACATTGGAAAATCGTCAATGCC
>JBILQY010000223.1:0-4912 GCA_044372955.1 Crocinitomicaceae bacterium
ATTTCTCATTCCCTCATAAAATCATTCCCTCATAAAATCATTCCCTCATTTCTCATTCCCTCAATAACTCCCCAAATACCTTCTCAAAAACCACTCTACAGCCAATAAAAGAAAGAGTAAAAGAAAGATGGAAAAATAATCCAAAAGGTCGTTGAACGCTGTTTCTTCGTACTGAACATTCGCAATGTCGTCGCGTTTTTCAATATCCGTCAAAAGTGAATTGTATTGACTTAACTGATAAAATTTTCCATTCGATTGTTTTGCCAATTGCTTCATTACACCGTGATTAGCAGAAGTTTCAGATTTCTCAATTTGAATGTCTTCCACCACAAAATATCCTTGCTTGCTGTACGATTTACCATCATAAGCAGTTTTTGCCGACCAATTGTATTTCCCTGCTTTGAGTTTCCCCAACGAAAGTTTGTAGGAAGAACCAAAAACACCAAATTGCGAACGGTAAACTTTTCCTTTTTCGTCCGTAACTTTCATTTCAATCATTGGTTTTGTAATCGGTTCCAAGGAAGCATTATAGAACGAAGCATTCACAATCACATCTTCATCAATTGTAAATCGTTTTTGAAATTCGACACGTAAACCTGCGCCTTGTTGTTTCACGAGCAAGTAATTAAAGACTTTACTCCAAAGCTCTTTAAACGCATCGTGACTTCCACTTCTCACAAAATCATTGAGTTTCCAACGCCATAAACCTTCACCGTAAAGTACGCCTGAACGCAAATTATTCTGTTGTTGAAAAAATAAAAGTGGTTCTTTTTTGCGAATTTGACCAATGCGTTGGTACAATAAGATTTCCGCATTTCCATTCATTTTCAAGCTGCCGAATTTGCTTTTCAAAGGTGGATAATAAGTCAACGCATCCGACACTTTATCGTCGATTTCAAACGAAGAAAAACTTGGATTAAGAAATGCTTGGTTGTCGTCGGTTTGATTTCCTGCAGCTGCGGTAAGTCCAAGATTTAGTTTGGAAAGCACACCATTTGTCGTATTTGGACCGATGATGTAAAAAATTGGAATTTTCTTTGATTGAATAGCATCCAAGGTTTGCGGGTCGAAATTAACTCCTGGTTCGTGCCAAATCACCAAGTTGACTTTGTCCAACGATTTACTCCAATCTTTTAAAAGCACACTTTCCGCTTCGATGTTTTCGTTTGCATCTAAAACTTCTTTCATTGCTGAAATATCCGGGTGAGGAGCTCCTCCTAAAATCAATACTTTACTACGTGCATCAATAACTTCGATGTAAAAAGTACGCGTGTTATTTTTTAGTGTATATTCATTTTCAACCGCATCAACTTTCACAGTGTAGGTTTGAAAACCTGGTTTTGTGGCATTTAACACAAAATTTACTTGCTGAAAATCACGTTTCCCATTTTTATATTGAACCGCTTGATTACCAACTTTTTGTCCGTTTTGAAAAATAGAAACATTCACACTTCTTGCGCCAATTTTAAATGCTTCTAAATCAACTTCTACTGGAAAATCATTTTTCAAAAAAGCAATATCATTGACAGTTATGTTTCGAATCAATTGATCTTTTTTCGGAGTTGTATCACCAACAGCAAGTGCAAAAACAGGCGTTAAACTAATTTTTTCTGCAGAATAACTTGGATTTGCACCAACGTTGTAATTTCCATCAGAAATAAAAGCAATTCCACCAATATTTCGGTTATAATAATCGACATTGATTTTTTCAAAACCCAATTCCAAAGCTGAACTATTCTCTTTGAAAGAAGGGTTTTCATCGTTCACCTCAGTTCCAACTGTCATTGTAACGAGCTCAAAACGTTCCGCATATTTTGCTTTCAATTTTGCAAGAAAATCAGTAGTATTTTTGCGAACACTTGTGCTGTCTTTGTAATTCAACATTGAAGAAGAATTGTCCACAAGTGCAATGAAAATAGGTTTTTCTTCTCGGTAATTAAGTGATTGAACGATGAGTCCAAGAAGCAAAATCCCTATCAATGTCAAAGATGAAAAGCGTAAAACTCGCAAAACCCATTGAAAGCTAGGTTTAACTTCCGCAAACCAACCTTTGTTTTGATAGTGAAAATAGGTAATTCCAGCTGCAACAAGTACGATTGGAATTAACCACCAAATTGAAAAATCAGAAATTAGATGCATCGCTTCAAAAATAGTTAGAATAAAGAAAAGAAGCGAAATTTAATTTTTGGTAATTGTTAAAAATTATTGAATACCTTTTTAAAAATAGGCCAATTTTTTTTCATAATTCCCTCGGGACAAATTCTTTTCTCACTCTACTTAGTGGTATATGCACTTAGAAAAATTGAGAAAATTCATTCATTTAGTGGAGCGCAAACAAACGGGAAAACCTGCAGATGTTGCGAAACTGTTGGGTGTTTCGGAGCGAATGATTTACAATTACACCAAGTTTATTCGCGAAGAGTTGAACGCACCCATTGTATGGAATAATTTCAAGCAAAGCTACCTGTTTTCTGAAAATGGCGCGTTGATTTGGAAATACGATGAAGACCAAACGATTGACCAAATAGACGCTGTTTTTAAGAACAAACAACTGGCAACCTTGCAACGCATTTATTTGGGAATTAAACAATTTAATACCGGTTCTGCAGCACAGTTTGCAAAGCAACTAGAAATTTCTGAACGCAGTTTGTTTTACTATTTAAACGTGCTCAAAAACGAATTTCAGTGCCCCTTAATTTTTGACAAAAGCAGCAACAGCTACCAATTCAAACAAGCTGGAAATCTGAACTTAAAATGGCAAACAAAATAATTTTCAGACTGCAAGATGATTGCAGTGAGCATGTTTTAATTTGCAGGCGAACAGACTTACTGCTGATTATCAGTAAGGGCGAAACCCGAAAAGCTGGAGAGTAGGGGGAATTAAAATTATAATTTATGTTTTTATTATGTTGTAGTCAAGACTCATTCTTTATTTGTAATAGTTGCTTGACCAATTGGATTACTTTAATCATTGCTGTTTTGGGTTTTGCTCTAACAATTATGCAATTGATTAAAGGAAACAAAGAAAAAAGTATCAGTAACGTAATTGCTTTAAAAAATGAAATGAGTCGTTATAATAACATTCATTTCAAACTTCTACCTAATGGTGAGTGGGCGAATTTAGAAGAAAATTATTTTCTCGAGCCTGGATATGATTTAGATATTTTTGGTCAGCTAGTAAGTTATCTTGGTTTATTCGAAGTAGCAAGTGAGATGATCGAAACTGGTTTATTGACTAGAAAACAATTCAAAACTTTCTTTGAATACAGAATCAATAATATTATTAAAAATAAGGCTGTGGCTAAATACATTTCTGAAGATTCCATGAACTGGAAAGCTTTATTAGAATTTAACATTAAAATCAATCAACCATGAAAAAAATAATTAAACTTCTGACCTTATGCATTTTTTTTAAAATAAATTTAGTCGGGCAAACAATACTTCCAATAAGTCCATTGAACTTTTTATCTTCTACGTTCTTGGATCCTTTTTTACCAATATCTAATTTGGTCGATAATGATGTTGCAACATTAATTAAAACAAATTACAGTAGTGGGAATCTTCAAACATCAGAATTTATTATTGATTTATTAGATTTCAAGAACATTGTCAAACTGGAATTTATTAAGGTAAATGGAGGTTCCAATTTTTCTCAATTTCAAATTACAATAGAATCTGGAACAACTGCATCTGGTCCTTGGTCCAACGTGTCATATAATCAAGTAATTGGCGCTCTCTATTCTGGCACATCATCAGGTTCTTCAGGATGGAATGATCACACATTTGATTTAACTAGTAATAAAGTTTTAAGGTTTTTGAGGATTTCAGTCCCTAGGAGAACAAATTATATCAATGGAACATTTGGTCTTCAAAGTTCAATATCTGAATTGAAATTATATAATAATGACATTATAACAAGTTCTGTTTCTTCCCCTCTTTCCAATGGCCAATGCACCACCCTAACTGCCGCAGCAGGAGGTGAAACCTATTTGTGGTCACCAGGAGGTCAAACCACCCAATCCATAACGGTTTGTAATTCGGGTACGTATACGTGTCAAGTAACCAATACTTCCTTTACAGGTAATCAAGACCATACGGCTTCAATCGCTGTTTCAACTTTGGGAACCCAAGATAACTGGGTAGGTCCTAATGGGGAAGTTTATTCCATTCACCGAAGTGGTAACACCGTCTATTATGGAGGAGATTTTAATGCCGTAGGTCCGATAACCGGCAGCGGTGCGCAAATTTCAGAGAGTACAGCCGCAGCAAATACGGCTTTGCCACGGATTTATGGTACAGTCAATGTCACCATTCCAGATGGTAGTGGTGGTTGGTATGTCGGCGGTGCCTTTTCGCGCATTGGAAACAGTACAAATATTTCAAACTTGGCACACATCAAATTAGATGGTTCATTAGACACACAATTTAGTCCTAATCCAAATGGAGTAGTAAATTCTATGGTAATTAGTGGAGCATATATATATGTTGGAGGGGCATTTACGACCATACAAGGATTGGTAAATAATTATCTTGCAAAAATTGATAAAACGACTGGAACACCTATTTTTTGGAATGCCAACTGTAATAATACGGTACGCACGATTCAATTGTATTCCGATCAAATCATCTTGGGAGGCAATTTCACGTCTTTAGGTGGTGCAACTCGAAACTATTTAGGAGCAGTTGATACTAATTTTGTTCAGGCTACAACTTGGGCGCCAAATCCGAATGCAGCAGTGTATAAGGTTTTTGTAAATGGAACGAAATTATATGTTGGTGGAGATTTTACTACCATTTCTGCCGTTTCAAAATCACGAGGTGCTGGTTATACACTTCCTGGTTTTACAATCGATGGTTATGATTTTGGAGCAAACGGTCGAATTCATGATTTTGCTTTCAATAATAATGTTTT
>JBILQY010000226.1:0-4897 GCA_044372955.1 Crocinitomicaceae bacterium
TTATTGAAAAGTCAATTTACCATGATTTTATTGCGACACATTTCAATAATGGAAAACAAAAAATTGACCGAGAATCCATTGAATACATGTTAGATTGGACTTCAACTCACACCTATTACACCCAATATTTTTGCCACTTTGTGTACTCAAAAAAATTCACCACTCTTACAATAAACGATATAAAAAAAATGGCTCTTGAGTTATTAACCCTACAAGAAAACACCTTTTTTCAATACCGAAATTTGCTACCAAACGCACAATGGAAATTACTGAGTGCTATCGCAAAAGAAGAAACAGTAACTCAAATTCTTGCAGGCTCGTTTATTAAGAAACACAATTTAGGTAGCGCCTCAAGTGTGCAACGAAGCCTCACAGCGCTGATAGAAAAAGAACTGATTTATTTTAATAGTTCAGAAGAAAAACCCTATTACCAAGTTTACGACAAATTTTTAATGCGCTGGATGCAACACTTTAATCGTTAATTAATGTGCTAATGTGCTAATGTAATAATTTGCTAATGTAATAATATGCTAATGTAATAATATGCTAATGTAATAATATGCTAATGTAATAATATGCTAATTTAATAATATGCTAATTTAATAATATGCTAATTTAATAATATGCTAATTTAATAATATGCTAATTTAATAATATGCTAATTTAATAATGAAATATTTTTTTAATTGGAATAATAGACAATTAGCACATTAAACAATTAGCACATTAGCACATTAGATAATTAGCACATTAAACAATTAGCACATTAAACAATTAGCACATTAGATAATTAGCACATTAAACAATTAGCACATAAAAAAAACCTGCCACCTTCCTCTAGTTAAATTACTAAAAAACTAAATTCCAGTGACAGGCCTACCTACATCTTAAACGCTTATTTCTTTTTCTTAAAATCTAAATTATAAACTGTTGAAATCAATAAAGTATGATCGCGTTCCATTTTTAGACCGTCTGCTTTCACCATGAATTGATTCAGATAGCCCACTTGTACATTAAAATCTTTATTAAAACGCCAACCTAAAGCAAGGTTAAAACGGTTTTGGTCTAAGATATTTTTCCCAATTCCTTTTCCAAATCCAAGAAATAGCTCGTTGTTTACGTTTAAAAACAAGGTGTTATCTATCATTTCTTTTCGCGATAATGGAACCAATACCATTGCACGATAGCGGACACGTTGCCGAAATAAATCAGTTCCTCTGGTGAAAGTTCCATCTTGATTTCTGATGTAATTTTCCAAAAAACGTTGCTCTAAACGGTAGCGGTGTTGCAATTCAAATCGTCCATATTTAGCCTTTGCATTCACTTGTTGCCAAATGCGATGTTCGTTAAAAGTATGGGCAATTGCTTGATCACCATACGGATAAGAAACAATCCAACCATAGCCAGCTGTAACAGATAAATTTGGAAGTAAATTATAGTCAACACCAATTCTTGCCAATGATTGTTGCCAATTGTTGAAACCATCCGCTCTGCGCCATTGGTATTCAGTATGCAAGCTAATTTTATCTGACAGCCTATGGTTTCCCAAATAAGTCACCCAAGCATGATTTTGATTACTAATCGTTTTCTGAGCTCTTATTAATTGCGTACCAAGAATTAAAATGACTGTAAAAATCCATTTTAAACTTTTCATTTTTTTCGTTTTGTTGCTAATTCATGCTTCGAACGGTTCATGTTTTTAAATTCTTCGATTCCAATTATTTTTAGCTCACCACCTTCTTCTTTGAATTCATCTTTTAAATGATGTATTGATTCTATAACAGAATGATCAATAAGTTTACAATCGCGGACATCCAAGAAAACTTCTTCTGTTTTTGGAAATTTATTCAATAAATTTTTCACTTTGATAAAGTTGCTGAACACAACAGCCCCATGCACTTCAAGACCTGATTCTTTAACTATTGTTTGCGCATTGAATAAGCTTTTTGCTGGGACACCATGTATCAGATGCATAATCAATTTCAGTAAAATACCTACTGCAATTCCAACTAATAAATCCGTTGCCAATGTGAAAATAATGGTAACAACAAAAATTAAAAACTGATCCGTTCCAATTTTAATCATGCTTCCAAATTCCCTTGGATGAGCTAACTTCCACCCTACTCCAATTAACATCGCTGCCAAGGCTGATTTTGGAATTAGATCTGAAAAATAAACAGCAAACAGTAAGAAAATCAAGATAAAGAATCCGTGAAAGAAATTGGCCCAACGCGTTTTACCTCCATTGCTAATATTCGCAGATGAACGAGCAACTTCACTAATCATCGGTAATCCTCCTAACACACCAGCGATAATATTCCCAATTCCAACTGCAACTAAATCTTTATTGGAGTTTGATTTTCTTTTAAATGGATCTAACAAATCGATTGCTTTTACGGTTAATAAAGCCTCTAAACTTCCAACTAAAGCAAACATTACAACGTATTTTATGAAAACACCAACTTGTGACATACCAGCAAAAGAAACATTGATACCGATGATATCCAATAATCCTTTGTCGAATTCTAAAAGTGGTTTGTAGCCTTTATTTATCAACATTCCAGCAGAATTTCTGAGTTCCATACTGTTGTGAATATCTAAGATTTTTGTAAGTGGAATTGCAACAACCAACACCACCAACGAAGCTGGAATTTTCTTCAAAAATTTAATCGGAATATAAGGCCAACCAAAGACGATGATTAAGCTTAGAATCCCAATAATGGCAACATGTTCGTGCAAGAAAATGTGTGATAAAGTAGTTGGAATTTCTTGTAATAATTCCATTGGTTCAACCATCGCTTTTCCTTCCGGTGTTAATGGATTCATTCCAACAAGGATGTGTATTTGTTTACTTATGATTATAATTCCGATAGCAGCTAACATTCCATGAACGGCAGGTAAAGGGAAAAAATCACTCAAGCCTCCTAATTTTAAAAGACCAAAAATCACTTGTAAAACACCAGCGACAACAACAGCACCTAAAGCTAACTGCCAACCATATCGGGCAATTTCTTCAGCTGTTGAACCTTGGGGTGCACCTAAACCAAATTCAGCAACCGCACCTGCAACAATCACTATCAAACCTGCTGCTGGACCTTTAATTGTCAACGGTGAACCAACAAAAAAAGTAACAATCAAACCACCAATCATAGCGGAAACTAATCCGTAAATTGGAGGAAAATCACTTGCTCCTGCGATGCCTAAACTCAAAGGCAAGGCAAGCAAGAATACTAAAAAACCTGATATTGCGTCACTTGAAAAATTTTGTTTTAATCCTTCAAATCCGTCTTTTGGAATAATATGTTTCATATTGGATAGAATTAATTTTGAATACTAAGAAGAGCGTTTTGCTACTTCGTGGTAAGTTTTAATATGCGGGCCTAAGAACACTCGTGCATAAATACGAATAGTTGCTAGACCATTAATAATGAGACTTAAAGCAGTAAAAAATGCCAAACCAATTTGGTTATAGTGGATATGTGAGAAAATCAAATCTTCGCCCACAAAAGATGGAGTTATCGGAAAACCAGACAATCCTAAAGCGCAAAGTAAAAAGAGAATTGCAATTTTAGGATGCTCGTAGGAATGCCCATAAAACTGGTCTAAACTCACCCATTCTTGCTTTCTAAGGTTATTCAAAACCAATAAACCTATGAACCAAGCTGTGATAATTCCACTTAAATACCACACATGGTGCATCCAATCGAAATGCTCATTGAACGATATCGCAATAGCAATTGTAATGTGATTCAACATAATCAAAGTCCAACTTTTTCGAACACTATCACGCTCTGTAAAGGCTTTAATCACGATGAAAAAACCAACTATTGCAAAGACCACAGGCAAATTACTTTTGTATTTGAATGGAAGAATTTGCGTGAAATTAAGTAAAATCAAACCAACACCGACCACAGTTCCAGCAAAAACAAAAATGTATTTAAAGTTCAGTAGTTTCCAATGTGTTCCAATACGTTTCAGTGGATTCCAAAGATAAGCATAGAGCATACTGTCTAAATTCCATTCTTTCAAACTCAAGATGTACAAAGCATATTCCACACGTTTTGGCCACGAATCTTCAATTGTTTTTACACGTGGAACGAAATTGTAAAATTGCTCGCGTATCTTGTAACTTACTATCGAAGGCGAAACCAACAATTGATACGTTCTTAAAAATGCATTTCCAGCGATATGAACCAAAGCAACATTTTCGAGTCCCAAAGCGATTTCAATGAAAATTAAGCCTATTTGAGCAATCGAAGAGTAAGCAATTTGACTTTTAATCGAACTTTGAACACGTCCAATAAATGTTGACACAATCGCAGTTGAGAATCCAGCAAAACCTAAGAAAATTCGAAAACCTGTTTGAAATTCCCAAAAAGGATAAGTTCGCAACATCAAAAATGCACCTATATGAACTGAAAGTGAACCATAAAAAATGGCACTCGATGGCGTTGGTCCTTCCATTGCTCTAGGCAACCAAGATGAAAAAGGAAGTTGCGCTGATTTCGCTGCTGCTGAAACAAAAATCATCATTGAAATTGCCAATCCAACAAGCGAGTTTTCCGTCAAGTGACTATGCACTAACTCCGCGTTATTCAACTTGAAAAATGAAATGTTCTCGTGCCATAAATGATGCGACAACCACATAACCAAAATCAATCCAACATCGCCAATGCGATAAATTGAAAAGACTTTTACTGCATTTTTCACAGGTAAATAGCGATCGCGATAGAAAGCAATAAGTAAAAACGACGAAAGACCCAAAATTTCCCAACCTATAAAAAGTGTTTCTACATTTCCAGAAAAAATGATAATATTGAATCCTAAGTAGAAAAATAAAATAGTATTGAAAAATCGTTTGTAGCCATCTTCTCGGTGCAAATAGTAGCGACTATAA
>JBILQY010000225.1:0-4897 GCA_044372955.1 Crocinitomicaceae bacterium
AGGAATAGCTGTTAGAATTTCCCATCCTGGATTAGAACCAGTATTAGTACTTTGACCTGTTCCTAAAACTTGTACCCATTCTCCAGCAGTTTCAAAACCACTTAACCAAAGTGTATCTCCTTCTGCTTTTAGAATGTCTTGATTTGTTTTTTTAGCTTTAGAAACAAATGAACGATCAGGGCTAAAACCTTCTTTTTTTGCAGGCATTTTTTGAGCTACTGCACTCAAAGAAGCAAATAATGCTAACGATAAGTAAACTTTTTTCATAATTTTTAATTTGATTAGATGTGCGAATATAGTTAATTGTTTATTAAAACTTCGCTATTTTAATATTGTCTTTGTTGTAAAATTTTAAACAAAGTCATTAATTTTTCTTTTGAGTTGTCAATTTTTATGAAATCAATTGAGTTCAATGCCTTATTATTGTATTCTTCCATTTTCTCAATGCACTTTTCTTTAACATTTAGTTTATCAAAGATTTCTAGTTTACGATTTATTTTTTCACTCGGGTCAGCTTCATTCTGAATAAGAATTAACTCTTCTTTTTGCTTTTCATTTGCAGCGGTTTTTGCCAAAATAGAAAGAATTGTCTTTTTGTCAGCTAAAATATCGCCTCCTTTTTGTTTTCCTACTTTTTCTGCTTCACCATAAAGATCCAATAAGTCATCTTGAATTTGAAAAGCAATTCCTAGGTTAACTCCAAAATTGTAAATGTGTTTTATGTTCTCCTCAGATGCTTCTCCAATGATTGCCCCCATTTCAAAAGCTGCACCAAGTAAAACAGAGGTTTTCAAACGAATCATATTTATATATTCGTCTAAAGTAACATCTTCTCTTTGCTCAAAGTCCATGTCAAGTTGTTGTCCTTCACAAACTTCAATAGCGGTGCGATTAAAACAAGACAAAAGGGGAAGTAAGTATTTACAATCGTTTTTAGAAAGCAATTCGTAAGCTTTTACAAAAAGTACATCGCCTGAAAGGATAGCAATGTTTTCATTCCATTTTTCATGAACCGTGTCTTTTCCGCGACGTAAAGGAGCTTTATCCATTATATCATCGTGAATCAAAGAAAAATTGTGAAATAGCTCAATTGATAAGGCTGCAAATTTTGTTTTTTCAATGGCTACACCAAATAAGTCTCCTGCTATCAACGTTGCCATTGGTCGCATTCTTTTTCCACCTAGTGTTAAAAAATAGGCGAGGGGATCGTATAAGTTTGAAGGGTTAGAAGGAAATTTTATGTTTTCAATTTCTTTCTCTAAAAATAAAGTGTAGTCTTTTAAAAATTCCATTAATCGTTTATCAAATTCATTAAATAAGAACCATATCCACTTTTAACAAGCGGTGTTGCAATTTGTTTTAGTTGTTCTTTATTTATGAATCCATTTCTGTATGCTACTTCTTCGATTGAACCAATTTTTAGTCCTTGTCTTTCTTCAATAACTTGCACAAATTGTCCTGCTTGCATTAACGATTCGAAAGTTCCTGTATCAAGCCAAGCTGTACCTCTATCCAGAACAGCGACTTTTAGTTTCCCTTGTCTTAAATATTCTGCATTAACATCTGTGATCTCGTATTCGCCACGTGCTGAAGGTTTCAATTTTTTAGCTATTTCAACAACTGAATTATCATAAAAATAAAGTCCCGGAACTGCAAAGTTTGATTTAGGTTTTAATGGTTTTTCTTCAATTGAAATAGCTTTCATATTTTCATCAAATTCCACAACACCATATCTTTCTGGATCACTAACATGGTAAGCATAAACAACGCCTCCATCTGGATCATTGTTTTCTTTTAAGAGTGCATCCATTCCAACACCGTAGAAAATATTATCTCCTAGAATTAAAGCTACTTTTTCATTACCAATAAACTCTTCACCTATAACAAAAGCTTGGGCAAGACCATTTGGAATTTCTTGAACAGCGTACGAAAATGAACAACCTAAACTACTACCATCACCTAATAATTTCTCAAAATGTGGTAAATCATGTGGTGTTGAAATTATTAGAATCTCTTTGATACCAGCACTCATAAGAATTGACAAAGGATAATAAATCATCGGTTTGTCGTAAATAGGCATCAATTGTTTACTTACAGCTAAAGTTAATGGATGTAAACGTGTTCCTGATCCTCCTGCTAAAATAATTCCTTTCATAGTAGTAAATTTTTAAATTTAATTAAGGTTGTTTTTATCATTTTCTTTTTCTGAACTAATTTGTAATTCATTCCAATCAATATCACTGTATTCATTATATGCATCAAAATAAGGTTCCTTAAATGATTTTGTAGTTATAAATTTATCTAAAGTTAAGAGTAAGGAAGGTAATAATACTAAGTTAGTTATCATCGCTATTAATAAAGTTATAGAAATCAATAATCCTAACGCTTGGGTTCCACCAAATTGAGAGAACATAAAAACGGAGAATCCACAGAAAAGAATAATTGAGGTATAGAACATCCCTAATCCAGATTCTCTAATGGCAATAATTACACATTCTCGCAAATCCCATTCTTTGTTTTTGAGTTCTTGTCGGTATTTAGCTAAAAAGTGAATCGTATCATCTACTGAAATACCAAACGCAATACTGAATACCAATAGAGTAGATGGTTTTAACGGAATTCCAAAGAAGCCCATTATTCCTCCTGTAAAGAATAAAGGGATAAGGTTTGGAACCATTGAAATGATAACCATTCTCCAAGATCTAAATAAAATGGCCATTAATGTTCCGATTGATACTATTGCAAAAGCCAAACTGGAGAATAAGTTGTTTACCAAGTATTGCGTCCCTTCAGATGCAACCACAGAAGTTCCAGTGAATGTCACATCAAAGTATTCGTTATCTATTGCTTTTCTAAGTTTAGGCATAAAATCTTTTTTTCCGTAGTAAGACTTTACAAACTCAGGATCTGAATCAAATTTTACTTGTAATGCGTTATTGTTTTTAGCAAGTAACTCAGTTAGACTATTGTAAACATTAGAATAAGAATAAAGAATTGAATCAACGTATTTTTTGTTTTTCTCAGCCTTTGTATAATAAATCTCAATTTGCTTTTTATCTGGATTTAAAATCTCATCAACTTTCTTTTTCAATAAAGCAACTTTATCGGCAACTTCATAAGAGCCTAAGTCTTTCATTTGAGAACGAATACGAATTGTACAGGTGTTTGTATCCAATAACTCTTTTAATGAAAGTCCACCACCATTAGCGTTGGTCATAGTAAAATTATCTATGTACTTTTTTAATCTCAATTTATCTCGGTTTGAAATAAGTGTGTATTTGTCTGGATTGTTTCCATAGTAAGCCATATTCACTACTTTGACAAAATCAACGGGTGAGATACTTCTGGAGAAAAGTGTGTCTTTTTCAAATTCTTTTTGAACTAATTCTAATCGCTCTAAAGTTGTATTCTTGAATAAACGACCAGGTTCTTTGTATGAAACCATAATTTCAAAAGGAATGGAGCCACCAAAATGTTTTTCCATAAACTTAACATCCAATAGAATTTGGTCATTTTTTGGTAAGTCTCCTGTTAAATTTCCTGTTGCTTTAATTTTAGTGAGGCCATAAATACTTACAGCAACAATAACACCCGAAACAATAAAGATTGCAGTTCTATTATATTGGGTAATTCGAACTATAAAATCAATCAATCCAGTTGCAAATTTTCGATCTAAATGTTTTAAATGTCTTTGTTTTGGTGGTTTAGAAAAGGAGGCAAATATTGGTAAAATACAAAGAGAAAGCACAAATACCATCATTATATTGATAGAAGCGGCTAAACCAAATTCCATTAATTTTTCAGAATTAGTAAACACAAACGTTATAAAACCTAAAGCAGTTGTGAAGTTCGTTAAGAAGGTTGCAGTCCCAATTTTTTGAATTACTCGCGAAAGTGCCTTGACTTTGTTTCCATGCTCCTTGACTTCTTGATGGAATTTTGTCATTAAGAAAATACAATTCGGAATTCCAATCACAATCATTAGTGGAGGAATCAATGCAATCAAAATGGTAAGTTTATAGCCTGCAAATGCAATACTTCCCATTGCCCAAATCACTGCTACAATTACAACTGAATTACAAATCGCCACCACACGGAACGATCTAAAAAAGAAATAAAGTAGGATAGAAGTAACCAAAAGTGAAAAACCAATGAATAAAAACATTTCACTTTGAATGCGTGTTGCAATAACAACTCTTAAGTGAGGTAGTCCTGCATAGTGCATTTTTCCTAGCTTCTTTTCGTAAGATGCAACCAGTTTTTCAATGTCTAAGACAACTTTTGATTTGACTTTGTCAGTAAGGTAGTCCTCATTAATTCCAATCATCATCAAGGAAACATCCCCTTTTTCGCTGTATAATAATCCTTTGTAAATTGGGTTATTTTTGATTTCTCGTTTAATAGAATCAATGCTTTTCTCTTGAAAGGTGATATCTGAAAATACGCGGTGAATTTCAAATTTATTTTCTGCTCGATTGTTCTTTATTGTGAAAAGTGTCGCCTCGGAAATGATTGATTCAACACCATCAAATTGTAAAATTGAATCTCCTAATTGTTTCCATAACAAGAAATTACGCTCGGTATAAAGTGAATCCGTTTCAACCCCAATGACAAGAGCGCCACCGTCTTCTCCAAATAGCTTTTTGAATTTTTTGTAGTTTTCAGTTGTTGGAGAGTCTTTCGGGAGAACGATTCCATATTTGTTATCTAAATTCAAGGCTGTAATGGCATAATAGCCAAAAAAGACAGTGAGTAAAGTAATGATTCCGAGTATGAAAAATCTATTTCTGAGTATAAAATTTGCTATTGCTTGCCACATATTTGTATTCGAACCTTTAGAGGTTAACTTGCAAAATTAACGAAATACCTTAGAAAAGAAAGAGTTTTAAGTAGGAAT
>JBILQY010000319.1:0-3670 GCA_044372955.1 Crocinitomicaceae bacterium
CTAAAAATCGTGTGAATGCGGTGAAAGAGTTCTTAGTGGCAAACGGAATCAAAGAAGATAGAATCAAAATCAACTACTTCGGAGAAAACAAGCCAAAAGCTGAAAACGAAACACCAGAAGGGCGTAAAATCAATCGTAGAGTGGACATTTACTTTATAGTTGAGTAAAGAACCTAAGTAATAAAAAATCCGTCATTAAGTTAAATACTCAATGACGGATTTTTTTTGAAATATACTAGACGAAATAATTTGGAAATCATTAACCACCCAAATCTAAAAGTTAATTTATTTCCTTTCAACTCCTAAAACCTCAGCATATATTTCTGTAAATCGTTTTCCCACTTCTGAATAGCTAAAATGCTTCATTGCATAGGCACGAATAGCTGAGGATTTAAATTTTTCTGGAGCCTTTACAAACGAGATAATAGCCTTTTTTAAAGCTTCTTCATCCCCACGATTAACTAACATTCCATTGATTTCGTTTACATGTTCAGGGATTCCATTCACATTTGACGATAATATAGGTTTACCACACATCATAGCCTCGGCTATCACGCAAGGGAAATTTTCATAGTTGCTAAATTGTAACAAAGCATGACTGTTCTGTATCATTTGTGCAATTTCAGCGGTTGTTTTTGTACTGTAAAAAGTAACAGATTCAACATTTAAAGATTTAGCTAAACCTTTGGCATATTCAATGTCTCCGTCGCTTACAATAGCTAACTTCACCTTCGAATAATCACTTTTCAAAGCATTCATCACTCGAATCATTCCTGAAAGGTTTTTGATTTCATCCACTCCTGTCGAAATATGGATCAAGCGAACTTCATCTTGAATAAAATTAGGAGTTTCAGTAAATAAATGTTCATCAACTACATTTGAAACAGTTCCAAACCTCGATTTGGGACTTAATTTTCGCATGCTATTCATCAAATTCTCACTGACAGGCAAAACGAAAGCTGCATTGCGAATAACCAATTTACTCAATTTTAATATTGGACTTGGATATGCATGATCGCTATCAACGTGAAAACCACTTGAATTTTCGGTAATGATATATGGAATTTTATAGCGCCATTTTAACCAAAGTGCCCAAATTCCTAAAGGATAAACAATATTTAAATGTACAATCTCAGGTTTTCCAATCAATTCAAAAACCCGTTGATAACCTTTTTTAAAAGCACGTCGGTGTGAAAAATAGTTTTTAACCAAGCGAAAAGGTTTGAATCCAGTTGCAATTTTTGGGTAATAAATAACTATCTCGTGTAATAAATTAGACTTATTTTCTTGAATTCGGATAGATTTATCTTCAATTGAAGGAAAAATAGCTAAGGCTACAACATCGTTATAAAACGCAATCGATTCAGCATGTTTTTGCACAAAATTTCCCAAAGTTGGCTTTAAATCATTGGGATACCACGAACAAATGGTTAGAACTTTAAACCTTTTTAAACTCATGTTTAAACTAAGTTTTTCTCAAATACACTTACAACTTGCTCAATCGCAAAATCAATTTCAGCTTTGGTTGTATAACGCGAAAAAGAAAAACGCACATTTGGCCGCGTCATGTCTGCATTAATTCCTTCTAAAACATGTGAGCCTTTTGTTGCTCCTGAAGAACAAGCACTTCCTCCACTAACTGCAACCCCTTTTAGATCAAGTGTGAAAAGCAACATTCCAGATTTTGGAGTTGGTGGAAAGCAAACGTTTAAAACAGTGTAAAGTGATTTCTCAGGATTTGTTTCTCCATGAAAATACAAGTCTTCAAAATTAGATTTCAAGGATTCAATCATGTAATTTTTCAATTCTTGAACATATTTTTGATGTCCTTCAACATCTTCGTAAGCCAAATCCAATGCTTTTGATAAACCAACGATTCCATAAAGATTTTCAGTTCCTCCTCGTAAACCACGCTCTTGTGCTCCACCATGAATGAAGGCTCCAACTTTATTTTTACTATTTACATACAAAAAGCCAATTCCTTTAGGTCCGTGGAATTTGTGCGCTGCACATGTTATGAAATCTATACCAAGTTCTTGTAAATCAAAAGAATAATGACCCATTGTTTGCACTGTATCCGAATGAAAATAGGCATTATACGATTTACAAAGCTCTGCCACTTTTTTCAAAGGTAACAAAGTTGAAATTTCATTATTGGCATGCATTAATGAAACCAATGTCGGTTTATTTTCTTTTAAAAGTGCTTCTAAATGGAATAAGTCAACATTTCCTTTGGTATCAATATTAACGTAAACCAATTCATTTTCTCCTGCTTTTTGCAACGTTTCTACTGTATGACCAACTGCGTGATGTTCGATAGTTGTTGTGATAATTCTTTTAACTCCCAACTCAACAATTGATGTATGAATTGCCATGTTATCGGCTTCAGTTCCACCAGAAGTAAAAATAATTTCGGAAGGCTTGCATTTCAAATGATTCGCAATCGAACGCCTAGATGTCTCAATAAGTGCCTTCGCATTTCGTCCGAAAAAGTGAGTCGACGAAGGGTTACCAAAGTTTTCTTTTAAAACAGGCAACATAGCTTCCACTACTTCTGGGGCAATCGGTGTTGTGGCAGCATTATCAAGATAAACGCGCATTGAAAAAAGTTTTGGCGAAGATACAAAAATTAATTTGCGAGAATTGAATCATATTGTTTCACATATTTAGTTTACAAAATCATGATTTATTGTTCTATTAACTGCTAATTAAGAAATTAGGTACTTTAACTTAACACATTCATTTTGTGGTTTAAGTTTAGTTTCGTAACTTTGCACGCTTAAAAATAGAAAATAAACAAAATGAGTAATACAACAGAAAAACTAACTTACAAAGTTAAAGACATTAGTCTTGCTGCTTGGGGACGTAAAGAAATTATTTTAGCTGAAGCTGAAATGCCAGGATTAATGGCGCTTCGCGAAGAATTTGGAACATCAAAACCTTTAGCTGGAGCAAGAATTGCAGGATGTTTACACATGACAATCCAAACTGCTGTTTTAATTGAAACATTAGTTGATTTAGGGGCTGAAGTTTCTTGGTCTTCTTGTAACATTTTCTCAACACAAGATCAAGCTGCTGCTGCAATTGCTGCTGCTGGAATTCCAGTTTATGCTTGGAAAGGAATGAACGAAGAAGAATTCGATTGGTGTATTGAACAAACACTTTTCGCTTTTTCTGATGGTCAACCTTTAAATATGATTTTGGATGACGGAGGTGATTTAACTAATATGGTGTTTGATCGCTACCCTGAGTTAACAAAAGGAATTAAAGGTCTTTCTGAAGAAACTACAACAGGTGTTCACCGTTTATACGAACGTGTTAAAAACGGAACTTTAGTTATGCCTGCAATCAACGTAAACGATTCAGTTACAAAATCAAAATTCGATAACAAATACGGATGTAAAGAGTCTTTAGTGGATTCAATTCGTCGTGCAACTGACGTAATGATGGCTGGTAAAGTAGCTGTAGTTTGTGGTTACGGAGACGTTGGAAAAGGTTCTGCAGCATCTTTGAAAGGCGCTGGAGCAAGAGTTATTGTAACTGAAATCGATCCAATTTGTGCGTTACAAGCTGCGATGGACGGATTTGAAGTAAAAAGATTAGACAATGTTGTTCATTTAGGTGATATCATCGTAACAACTACTGGTAACAAAAATATCGTTGTTGGTCGT
>JBILQY010000277.1:0-4041 GCA_044372955.1 Crocinitomicaceae bacterium
TCCACCGGTAATAAAAATCGATAAGTCGTCATATTTTTGTTGATAACGCTGAATCATTCCATTTATTTCTTCTTGCATTCCTACTTGAACACCCGATTGGATGGCGTTTGTTGTAGAATCGCCAATTAAGTTGATGGAGTCTGAAGGTGTCAATAAAGGAAGATTTGCAGTGAAAGCATGCAAGGCTTGATAACGCATGCGCAAGCCGGGAGAAATTGAACCTCCCAAGTACTTGTTGTCTGCTGATAGAAAATCAAACTTTATACACGTTCCAATATCAACACTCAAAGATGCGCCTTTTACTTGATATGCTTTCATTGCGACAGCGTTACATAAGCGATCGATTCCAAGAGAATTTGGAGTTTTGTATTCCAACACAAAAGGCAAGGTTAATTGGCTATGAATTTGGATGATGTTTGTTGTTATTTTACTTAATTCTGCTAAAAATTCAGCTTTTACAACCGATGAAACAACAATTTTTTCATTTTTATCTAAAAAATTAAAGAGTTTTTCTTGATCGCCAAAGAAATGCAATTCAGAAAGCGTATCGTTTTCAAAAACAGCAAGTTTCATACGTGTATTTCCAGCGTCAAGCACTTGAATTTTTTCCATTTTATTCGGTTTTCAACGCAAAGTTAAACGGCTTTTTAAGATTTTTTCAAAATAAATTTGATTTTCAAAAGAAAAAGTTATTAAATTTGCACCCACCGAAAGCTGGTACCTTAGCTCAGTCGGTAGAGCAAAGGACTGAAAATCCTTGTGTCCCTGGTTCGATTCCTGGAGGTACCACTTGATAAAAAGCGATGCGAAAGTGTCGCTTTTTTTGTTTGAAAAAACTGAAGAATAGAAATATGAACCGTTTAATTGGATTGATAGTTGGATTTTGGTCTTGTATTTCAGTTTTTGGCCAAGTAGATTTAAAAACAAAGACGGCAGAATTAGAAGCACTTAAATCAAAGGAAAAAGAGTTGGTTGCTGAAATTGAAATTCTCAAATTGGCAGAGTTACGAGGTATGATGAAAACTGTTGGATATCCTACTGCTAAAAGTGAAATAGAAATCATTGAACATTCGTTAATGACATTGGGATTTGATTGTAGATACAAATTAGCTACATGGAGTTTTCACATGCTTACTCCTGATGTTTCATTCGGAAACGTATCAAGATCTAATGATTTTAGAGTTGATGAAAAATTGAAGTGTGGTAGTGCAGGTGAAGCTGATTATTTCCTGCGAAAGGAAAATCTTGATGGGACTTATACTTATGATGGTTTTGGATTTGACCGTGGACATTTAGCACCTTCTGCTGATTTTAGATGGTCTGCAACTGCCCTTAGTGAATCGTATTTTTACAGTAATATGACTCCACAAAGAAAAGAATTCAATCGTGAATCGTGGGCTAATTTGGAAGCATTGCTCCGTTCAGTTGTTGACCAAGAGAAAAAAACATTTTTTATTCTAACTGGTCCGGTTTTAAATGATAGTTTACCTATTATTGAACGTTCTCTCAACCAGTTACGAATTCCTAAATTGCATTATAAAATAATTGTTGATTTATCAGAGGAAAAACCAAGAGGAATGGCTTTTTTAATGCCAAATACTAAATGTGAAGGAAGGTTAAGTGATTATGTGGTAAGTATCGACAGTATTGAGCAATTGACGGGTCTTGATTTTTTCCCCTCAATCGATAAAACTTTAGAATTACAAATTGAATCAAAATCTGACTACAATAATTGGAAGACGCAACAGAATGCGAACGATGTTGAACCATTGAGTCCTTTTGAATTGCCAATTGATTGTTTTAATACGCATCAAGCAGCATCAAAAGTAGGAACCACAGTTTCTATCATTGGGAAGGTAGTTAGTACGAAGTTTATTCCTAAATCACAATCCACATTTTTGAATTTGGATCAATCTTTTCCTAACCAAATATTCAGTATAAATATATGGAAAAATGGAAGAAGGAATTTTAGCTATAAACCAGAGGAAAACTTGAAAGGAAAATATATCGTTGTTACAGGGAAAGTAGAATTGGACAAAAATGGTATTCCTTCAATAACTGTTTTTAAAGAGGAACAGATTCAAATTTGGGATGAAGAAGAAAAATAATACATCCCAACTTTCTTTTTTTTTATCTCCAAATTTCAGAATAAGCTTCCATATTTCAATAAATTAATACTTTAGCACCAAATTTTTTAAATGCGTAAGTTTTTCAATAATAAATGGATTAAAATTCCTTTTACTGTATTTCTTTATGGATTCGCAATTTATGGCTTTATCCTTACAGCTACTTATTTCGCTGTGACATTCCGTTGGACAGATGAAGCTGGGAGATTGGACGAAAATAATCGTTACTTCCAAGAAATGCACAATAAATACAATCAAGGATTTAAAGTGGATAGCGCATCCCTTGTTCGTTATCGACAAGAGGCAATGAGTCGCATTTTGGTGCTTCAGGAATTTTATCCTGTAAATGCCGAATACATCCTAACTGTTTTATTGAAAAATAAAAATGAAAAATTGGCTCTTCGCATGTTGGATGCAGTTGATTTGCGCTTAATGAAAAATCGAGCGTATAAAAAAGCGGTACTAAAAATGCGCGAGGAAATGCGAGGCAAAAAGAAAAAAACAAACGGACTTTCGGCTTTTGAATGGATGAATATTGCAGAATGGCAAGACTTTAAAATTGCGGTAGCAAAAGACAAATATTACATTGATTCAGCTGCAAAAGTCACAGGTGTTGAACCACGGTTGATTGTTGCATGCTTGGTTGGTGAACAGATTCGTTTGTTTAATTCAAGTCGTGAATCTTATAAAAGATACATTGGGCCAATGAAAGTGTTGGTGCTTGAAAATCGCTTGTCTTATGGTGTTACAGGTATTAAAGAAAGTACAGCCATTAAGATTGAGAATTATATGAAAGACAAAACAAGTCCTTACTACATGGGAGAGAAATATGAACATCTCTTGGACTATGATTCTACAAATAGTTATGTCAATAATATAAACGATACCATGAGCGTGCGTTTAAGACGATTGGTGCAGTTTAAAAATCACTATTATTCATACCTATATACAGCTTGTTTCTTGAAGCAAATAAAAATGCAGTGGGAACGCGCTGGTTTTCCGCTAGATGAACGACCTGAAATCTTAGCTTCTTTGTTTAATTTAGGTTACCAAAAATCTAAACCGAAAAGAAATCCTGGTGTTGGTGGATCGAATTATAAAATTCACGAAACAGAATATACTTTCGGTTCGGTTGCTTTTGAATTTTATTATTCAGGAGAATTGATGAACGTGTTTCCATACAAGCGAAAAAGCTTCGATTACGAAACAAACTAGGTAAGATTATTTACTAGAAAAGTAGCTAATACTATTTTAAGCGATTACTATTTTCATAAAACCACTAATTATGCGCTTTTCATTTTGCTTAAGTTTGTTCATTTGGTTGATATCCACCTTTGAATTAAATGCTCAATTCGCTCAAATTGATGTGCAATCTTACAAAATAGATCTAACAGTCAATGACGTAAATGATACTATATCAGTCCGTGAAACTATCGTTTTTGATTTTATAGACCCTTCTCAATCAGTTTCCTTTAATCTCGCTTCTGTCGAAAAATCAGGTAAAGGAATGCGCATTCAAAAAGTATTTCAAGGAAAAAAGGAATTGAAGTTTTTGCATCAAAATGGAGTTTTAAAAGTGATTGATTTTCCAGTAAATGCAACAAAAAATCAGGAAATTGAAGTGTATTTTAAAGGCGTTCCAATTGATGGATTAGTAATCGGAAAAAATAAATTTGGTTCGCGTACTTTTTTTGGTGATAATTGGCCAAATCGAGCTCAGAATTGGTTTGCTTGCAACGATCATCCTTCAGATAAAGCAACAGTTGAATATGTTGTTACAGCTCCCTCAAGTTATGAAGTGGTTGCAAACGGACAATTGATTTCAAAGAAAATGAATAAGAAATCAGTTGTATATTACTATCAATCAAAAGTGGTGCTACCGACAAAAGTAATGGTTGTTGGAATAGCAAATCTT
>JBILQY010000228.1:0-4834 GCA_044372955.1 Crocinitomicaceae bacterium
AATAAGCTCGAGCTTTTTCTATTTCTCCCTTTTCATGCCATGCTATTCCTTTTGCACAGTTCCATTGTGAGGACCAAGGCGTATAAACAAGAGATACGGCTGAAAAAACAAGTAAGAAAATCAAAGTATACTGAGCAATTACTTTTCTCGAAGTGGTAAGAAAAGCAATTAAAACTCCAACAACAAAACCTGCAATTAATGCGAGCGTTGCAACATTCCATTTTTCATACACATTCATGTATTCACAGAACGGAATAAAAAAAAGCATCACAAAAAAGGCAATATTTTTTTGAACGATTCTAAATCTTGAATCAAGATATGTTTTTGCAAATGCAAAGCCGAATAAAGCGTAATTTACTCCTGAAAGACCAACACCAGCATCGTCAGAAAAAGCAAGTTGAATTGCTGAACTAATCGTTGACGCAACCAATCCAAAAAGGAAAAAATTCCAAACACCAATCCGACGTTCAACATAACTTCCAAGTAACAAAATTCCAATTGAATTAAGGACAAAATTCCCAATTTCATAGTGGACAAAGCTATTAGTAATGATTCCCCAATAATGAAAAGTATAAATCTCAATAGCTAAAGGAGCACCAAAATAGGTTAAGATATGATCGGGTACAAAATCTCCGCTTCTAAAGTATTGAATTAAACCAAAAACCAAAAAACAATAGGCGAAAAGCACGTAAGTAAACCT
Organism: Crocinitomicaceae bacterium; assembly: GCA_044372955.1. Classification (GTDB taxonomy): domain Bacteria; phylum Bacteroidota; class Bacteroidia; order Flavobacteriales_D; family Crocinitomicaceae; genus UBA952. Next base: position 701 of record JBILQY010000228.1, read on the forward strand.
TGCTTGCTTTAAATTTTTACCGACTGTTGTTAAAATTTCCTTCATGCTTCAAATTTAATTGAATTAAACTATTGAAAAGTCTTAATACTCCAAAATAGACCTAAATTCTGTAAATTTTTAGTCCAAATATCTTTCTTACTTTTGCATCTCAAAAAAAATAGATCAGAATGTCAGATTTACTGTCAAAATTAGAAGCCATACATTATCGTTTTGTGGAAGTTGGAAAAATGATTACCGACCCAGATATTATTTCAAATATGGAGCGCTATGTTAAGCTGAACAAGGAATACCGCGAATTAGAATCCTTGGATGCAGTTTACAAAGAATACGGAAATTTACTAGCAAACATAAAAAGTTCACGTGAATTATTGGAAACGGAAACGGATCCTGATATGCGTGAAATGGCCAAAATGGAAATTGATGAATTGGAAACGCGTCGTCCGATTTTGGAAGAAGAAATTAAAATGATGCTGATTCCAAAAGATCCAGAAGACGATAAAAACGCCATTATGGAGCTTCGAGCAGGAACCGGTGGTGATGAAGCGTGTATTTTCGTGGAAGACGTTTTTAGAATGTACACGATGTTTTTCAAAGAAATGGGCTGGCAATATGAAATCGTCAATTCATCTGAAGGAACGGTTAAAGGCTACAAAGAGATTTCAATGGAAATTATTGGTTTAGGTTTGTATGGTATGTTGAAATTTGAATCGGGTGTGCATCGCGTTCAACGTGTTCCAGAAACAGAATCTCAAGGCCGTGTGCATACATCAGCAATCACAGTTGCCGTTTTACCTGAAGCAGAAGAAGTAGATTTTAATTTAGATATGAACGATGTTCGAAAAGATACTTTTAGAGCTTCTGGAGCGGGTGGTCAGCACATTAACAAAACAGAATCAGCTATTCGATTGACGCATATTCCAACGGGAACAGTTGTTGAATGTCAAGATGGACGTTCGCAACATAAAAACTTAGAAAAAGCAATTTCCGTTTTACGCTCTCGATTGTATCAAGCAGAATTAGATCGCGTTCACAATGAACGTGCTGCTCACCGTAAAACCTTGGTTTCAACTGGAGACCGTTCAGCAAAAATCAGAACTTACAATTATCCACAAGGTAGAATTACCGATCACCGAATCAATAAAACGATTTACAATTTAAGTGCATTTATGAATGGCGATATGCGCGAAATGATTGATGCCTTGAAAGTGGCAGAAAATGCGGAGAAATTAAAAGGTGAAGAAATATGACAAAAGCGGAATTGATTCAACAAATTCGATTAAAAAAATCGTTTTTATGTGTGGGATTAGATCCTGATTTAGATAAACTTCCACCGCATTTATTGGAAACAGAAGATCCAATTTTTGAATTCAATAAAGCGATTATCGACGCAACAAAAGATTTGTGTGTGGCCTATAAACCGAACACTGCTTTTTATGAATGTCACGGCGTAAAAGGGTGGGAATCTTTAGAGAAAACGATAAATTACATTCCGAAAGATTGTTTCATTATTGCTGATGCGAAACGCGGTGATATTGGAAATACTTCAAGCTATTATGCTAAAACGTTTTTCGAAACTTTACCTTGTGATGCGGTAACGGTTGCGCCTTATATGGGTTCAGATAGCGTGAAGCCTTTCTTGGATTTTGAAGGAAAATGGGTAATTTTATTAGCATTAACTTCCAATCAAGGTTCTTTGGATTTTCAATTTACTGAAAGCGAAGGGACAAAGTTGTACGAAAAAGTACTCAAAAAAGCCCAAGAATGGGGAACGGATGAACAGCTGATGTTTGTGGTTGGTGCAACGCGCGCAGAAGAAATTGCGAAAGTTAGGGCATTAGCTCCGAATAATTTCTTTTTGGTTCCTGGTGTTGGTGCGCAAGGCGGTTCCTTGGATGAAGTTGTGAAGTACGGCGCGAACGACGAATGTGGTTTATTAGTAAATTCTTCTCGTGGAATTATCTATGCTAGTAGTGGCGAGGATTTTGCAATTGCTGCAAATGGCGAAGCGCTGAAGATACAATCCGAGATGGAGTTGCACATTCAGCGCTTCAGGTGGTAACTTTAATCTTTTTATTTCGAAGCTAAATCGCTAGATTCAGTTTGTTGAACGCTTCCATAAGCATCACAACTTGCTGTTCTTCCTGATCCACAAGAAGCTAGTACTAAAGCAACTACAGCTACTGTAAGTACAAGGGTAAAATTTCTTTTCATAATTAGTTGTTTTTTGTTGTTTGTGGTTACCTTAACGGAACTACTTGTCTTAAAGTTACAATTTTTTTTAAAATAATTTGTTATCATTGATAGAATGTTGAAAATTAAAATCGAAAATTGCTGGCGAATTATTAGTTTGATTGTGTTTTTTTGCCTGCAATTTTTCTGTTCAACAATTGATGCACAAACGATTTCAGTAAATTTCAATGTCCTAGATTCTAGCGAATTATCAACCTCAAAATATTTTAAAAAAGAACAACTAAAATCTTCCTTTGAATTGGAAAATTTACTGCGCAAGAAAAGAATTGAATGGATTGATAAAGGATTTTTTCTCGTCTCTTTCGAAACTAAAAAGCAGACAGACAATCAATTCGTAGTTTCAGTTGAGCTTGGAAGAAAATTCAAGAAGATAACTGTTGAATTGGAAGAAAAAGACCGTTGGCAATTGCGGAAATTCAATGTTTCCTTAGCAAAAAGTAATGCGAAATTCACAGCAAACGAATTTTCAACGCTTCTTAAAAACAGTTTAAATGCTTTTTTAGACAACGGATATCCATTTATTGCCATTTCTTTTGAAAACCTGGAAATTGTTGAAAATGAAATTTCTTTGCGACTAAAATTTGATCGGGGAATGATTTTTCGTTGGACTGAAATTCACATCAAAGGCGATTCAAGTATTTCGGTGAATGCAATAGAAAATAGTATCGGCATCCGAAAAGGTGATTTCTTTAATGAATCACTTTTAGCACAGGTCGATAAACGAATTGAACAACTTTCATTCATTACGAAAATCAAAGCATCTGAATTGCTTTTTACTGAAAAAGGTGTCGAGTTGTTTTTATACTTAAAAAGTCAAAAAATCAGTTCGGTTCAAGGCGCAATTGGTTTACAACCCAATCCAATCACCCAAACAATGGTGTTGACAGGCGATTTACAAATGAAACTTGCCAATGTTTTCAAAAAAGCAGAATCGGTGGATTTAAGTTGGCGCAGTATTCAACCACAAACACAATCTTTGAACTTCAAATTGGTTTATCCTTATTTGTTCAAGTCGCCATTTGGAATCGATGCACGTTTTAATTTATACAAGCGCGATTCCACTTTTTTAGACCTAAAATCTGCTTTGGGAGTGGTTTACACGCTCAAAAATGGCAGTCAGCTGAAAGCTTCGTATCAATTGTTAGCTTCCAATTTATTGTTTGCATCAGCAAGCTCGAGTCAATTTAGCAATCTGGCGACGGTTCGCACAAATTCGTACGGAATTTCTTACACACAGCGCAAATTAGATTACATACCGAATCCAAGTAAAGGAAGATTTTTGAATGTGGAGGCTTTTATCGGTTCGCGAACTGCTACTAAAGATTCTGTTTCTGAAAAGAAAAACGTAGCACGAGCAAGTATTCAATTTGACAATTATTTTTCTTTGGCAAAGCGCCACGTTTTAAAATTGAGCGCAGGCTTTGAAACCTATTATGCACCCCAAGTTTTTCAAAATGAATTATACCGTTTTGGTGGTTTGAATTCTTTGCGTGGATTTAATGAAGATGAATTGTTTGCATCAACAAAACTAAGCTACACTTGAGTATCGTTTTTTAGTCGATCGTAATTCAAATGCCTTTCTGTTTTTTGAACAAGCTTTTTACGAAAACAATTCAAGTAATTACTTAAAAGACAATCCATTCGGAGTTGGTACAGGTTTTTCCTTTGGAACCAAACTCGGAATTTTCACTATTTCTTACGCTGTTGGAAAACAGTTAACAAATCCGTTTGATTTTAGATTGAGTAAAATACATTTTGGTTATACTGCTTATTTTTGATTAGTTCTGGTGAATTGATTCTTGATTTTTAGTTCAATTAATTACTATCCTTGTTGATACAAGTTATTGCCTTCATACAAAAGCGCAAATTGTTGAATTGTAAAAT
>JBILQY010000231.1:0-4765 GCA_044372955.1 Crocinitomicaceae bacterium
CGTTCAATCTTCGCTGCGAGCAAATAAATTACAGCCATTCTTACTGCAACGCCATTTTCAACTTGTTGTAGAATAATACTTTGCTTGGAATCTGCCACGTCGCTTGTGATTTCAACACCACGATTAATTGGACCAGGGTGCATCACCACAATTTCTTTAGAAAGGGAATCTAATATTTCTTTATTCAAACCAAAAAGCATCGAATACTCGCGTAAAGAAGGGAAATACTTGATGTCTTGACGTTCCAATTGGATGCGCAACATATTCGCCACATCACACCATTCTAAAGCTTCGATGAGGTTGTGTGAAACTTTCACTCCTAATTCGTGTATGTATTTTGGAATCAAGGTTGTCGGACCACAAACCATTACTTCAGCGCCAAGTTTTTGAAGGCAATAAATATTTGAAAGCGCTACACGTGAATGCAAAATATCACCCACAATTACCACTTTTTTTCCTTCAACGCTTCCTAATTTCTCGCGGATAGAATAGGCATCTAATAAGGCTTGCGTTGGATGTTCGTGTGTTCCGTCGCCAGCATTTACAACTTTCGCTTTAATCTTTTTCGACAAAAACAAAGCTGCACCTGGGTTTGGATGACGCATTACCACCATGTCCACTTTCATGGATAAGATGTTGTTTACGGTATCAATTAATGTTTCTCCTTTTTTAACAGAGCTACCAGAAGCGCTGAAATTAACGACATCTGCCGACAATCTTTTTTCAGCAAGTTCAAAAGAAAGGCGAGTTCTGGTAGAATTTTCAAAAAAAACATTCGCAATTGTAATGTCTCGAAGGGAAGGAACTTTTTTGATTGGTCGATTGATTACTTCTTTGAAACTATCAGCAGTTTTGAAGATCAATTCAATGTCTTCACGCGTCAAGTCTTTAATTCCGGTAAGATGATCTACACTTAAATTATTCATTACTTTCTTTTGTAAACAATACTACTTTATCTTCTCCTTCTGTTTCTTTCCATTCCACGGAAACGCGTTCAGAAATCAGGGTGTCAATGGCTTTTCCGGTATAATCTGCTTGAATTGGCAAATCTCTACTAAATCTTCGGTCTATAATTACCAATAACTCCACCTTTGACGGACGACCAAAAGTCAACAAGGCATCCAATCCAGAGCGAATCGTTCTACCTGTATAGAGAACATCGTCAATCAAGACTACTTTTTTGTTTTCAATACTGAAATCAATGTTGGTTATGCTTGGAATGAGTGGTCGTTCACGTCGTCTGAAATCGTCGCGATAAAAGGTAATATCCAAATTCCCGCAAACGATTTTCTTTCCCAAAATTTCCTCTAAAATTTCTTTCAGGCGTGTCACAACGTGAATACCTCTTGGCTGTAAACCAACGAGCACAGTGTCCGAAAAATCATTGTGGGATTCAATCAATTCATGGGAAAGTCGCTTCAATGTAAGTTCCAAATGTTTGGCATTGAGAATAACTTGTTTTTCCATCACAACAAAGATAATTGTTTTTAGAAAATAGGGGAGGGCGAGGAAAATTTATTTTAGTGAGAACAACTGAAATGAAAATTACTTTTTGAAATGTTTCTCTAGGGTTGAAATTGAAGCAATAATGAGCTACTCAAAGTGGGTTTTAACATTTTTCTTGTTATCGAATACTTACTTTTTTCGTGATATTTTAACAGGATTTTGTCTTGTGTCAAAAATGTCAACAATTTCAATTCTGTTTTTTTTATGGTTGATCCAATATATTATTTTGTAGTTTGTACTGATTAAATATCTAAAATTTTGAGGTCTTTCAATCAATAAATTTTCTTGAGCTCCCATTTCAGGAAACTTGCTCAAGTCATTAGTAATTTTAATGATGTTCAGAATAATTTTTCGGGCGATTTTTAAACTAGCTTTCTCTTTGTGATAGTTAAAAATGTTTTTTAATTCATTCTTTGCAAAATCAGTCCAATAGATTATTAACTCCATTTTTCGATTTCATACAAAAGGTCATTTGAAGAAGTGAGTTTATTGTTTTTTGAATCATTTATAGATTTGTCGATTCTAGCGTTTAATTCATCCAAAGTCATGGGCTCGAAAGCAGTTTCTTCCTTTGCTATATTTGAACGCAAAAGTTTCTCTAAGCGTGAAATTAAATCCTCATTTTGAATTTTAAGGAATTCTTGAATAAAATCTATTTTCCTTGATTGGATGTCCATTTTTTCTGTTAATAATCAAAATTACGAAATTCTTCTTTTCTTCTAGTTGTAAAGCTATTGAAAATATGTTAATTGCTCAAGGTTAATGATTTTTAACCTTGATTTTTAACTTAAATCAACTATTTTATTGAAAAGGATTTTGGAAATTAAGAACACCACTTCCTTTTACAATTTAGCACAATTTCAACCCCAAAATCATTTCCCAACCACTTTCTCAAAAAACTGCCAAATCGCATCTTTCGGACAAGGTGCTGTGAAGCTTAAAAGTTCTTTTGTTGTAGGATGATTAAAGGATAATTTTCGGGCGTGTAAACAAATCGAGCCATCTTCATTTGGACGTTTCGCTCCATATTTAACGTCGCCTTTGATGTAACAGCCAATACTTGCTAATTGCGTTCTTATTTGATGGTGACGTCCCGTTTCTAATTGAATTTCAAGTAAGTGATAGCGATCAGAAGAGGCAATTAGTTTATAGTGTAATTTGGCTTCTTTTGCTCCAACAACGGATGCTTTTGAAACGTAGCTTTTATTCTGACTTTCGTTTTTCTTTAAGTAATGAACGAGTTTTCCTTCTGGATTTTCAGGCAAACTTTCAACTATCGCCCAATAAACTTTGTTGGTTTCTTTCTCGCGGAATTGTCCATTCAAACGTTCCAAACCTTTACTTGTACGAGCAAAAACAACCGCACCACTTGTTGGTCGATCTAAACGATGCACTACACCACAAAATACATTTCCAGGTTTGTTGTACTTATCTTTTAGGTAATCTTTTATTTCATCAGGTAGTGTTCTATCTCCAGTTTTATCACCTTGTACAATATCGGAGGCACGTTTATTAATAACAATTACGTGATTGTCCTCGTAGATAATTTGATCAGCAAACATTAGCTGTTTAATTTGTTTTGCTGCGTTTTGTTGTATTGTTTACTTCTTGTTGCTGCAATCACAGTGAATATTACAAATCCTCCAATTGTCCAAATTAACCAAGTTGGGAATTTACCTAAACCATCACCTTGTGCATACGAATGTAAACCAACAAGCATAAAATTCACTCCGAAGAACGTAAATAAAATCGCTGAATATCCCCAGAAAGAAACGACATTGAAAAAGAATTTACCTTTCAATCCAGGTATAAATCGCAAGTGGAGAATTACAGCATAAACCAAAACAGAAACTAATGCCCACGTTTCTTTTGGATCCCATCCCCAATAGCGTCCCCATGATTCGTTTGCCCAGATTCCACCTAAGAAAGTTCCAATAGTGAGCATAAACAAACCTATAGTCATCGTCATTTCAGAAACGTAAGTTAATTCATTGATATTAATCGTAATGATTTCACCTTTTTTGTTCGTTCTGAAAAGGTAAAGGAACAAGTTGAATAAACCAAGAATACAAGCCAAACCAAGGAATCCATAACTTCCTGTGATGATTGCTACGTGAATCATTAACCAATAGGATTTTAAAACGGGAACTAAAGGTGTTATTTCTGGATCTAATAAATTCATTTCTGAAACAAAAATCATTAAGGATGCAAGAACAGCAGCTCCAGCAATTACAACTGCATTTTTTCTAGAAAACACAAACCCTGCAATCATCGTAACCCACGCAATGAAAATAATAGCTTCGTAACCATTACTCCACGGTGCGTGACCAGAAATTACCCATCTAAATCCTAAACCAACTCCGTGATAAATGAATGTTATGACAATACAGAACACTAGAAATTTTCGAACCTTATTAATAGTTTTGCTCGTTGTTGAGGTAGGATTCGTAAAGATTAAGGTAAAAAACAAAACCAACATAACCAATCCCAATAATCCGTATAATCTGTAGGAATTTTTGAAAATCTGCATTTTATTGTAGCTGATTTCAATTTTCACTTTTCCTTCACTTGGAACAACTGCTTTTCCAACTGTGCGTTGCATTTTGATAATTTCTTCTAATATCGTATTTGCTTCAGAAAAGTTTTTCTTTTTAGCTCCTTGGTCAACGGCGTTTAAATATTTGAAGGCAGTGATGGATGCGCTTGTGTCTGCAGTCAATAATTCAGCTGACATAGGTACAAACCATTGGTTGTTCGGGTCGTTTTTCTTTGGAATAATACGCATGTATTGCCACATAAATACACCTTGAATAACCTCAAATTTCTCATTCAACTTAATTAGTTTTTTATCGAATTCTGAACGCTTGGACTCAAATTTTTGATGTGCAATTTTGTATTCTTTCAACCATTTGAAATTACCATCTGCACCCAATAATTCACTTGCTGCTACATAATCTTTCAATTTCAAAGGTTCTCTCAATACACTCGGAACTTGAACAATTTTCTCTTCCATCCAGTATTGCGGATACATATGCATACTCAATACTGTTTGCACTGCATTGTAGTTTTTATATTTATTGTCGCGGTAAATTTTTCGCAATAATTGGTCACATAAAGTGTGAAATGGAACCACACGCCCATCATAATCTAATACTAATAGTGAGGCTAGTTTTTCCGAATGTTCTTCTGAAACAACTCTAAAAATTCCTTTTGAAGGGTGATTTTTATGCGAATTGTCTGTTGGTTCAGATGTTTGTTC
>JBILQY010000232.1:0-4719 GCA_044372955.1 Crocinitomicaceae bacterium
TAGATGGAAATAACACAGCAAATCAAAGTACATTAAGTAATATAGCTATTCCAAGCCTTACGGTTCCTGATGGCTCATTTATTATGTTAAGATGGTTGGATATAGATCATACAGGTACGGATCATGGATTAGCTATAGATAACGTCTCTTTGAACTGGACTGTTTGTACTTCCCCAATTAACTATTTTCTAGATAGTGATGGAGACTTATTCGGGAATCCTAGTTCAGTGATTCAATCGTGTGTTGCTCCAACAGGATATGTTACCAATGATTCAGATTGTGACGATGCAAACGCATTGATAAATCCAAATACCACATGGTATGCTGACCTTGATGGTGATACCTATGGAAATCTAAATACAACTTTTACAGGATGTATTTCGCCACTGGGTTTTGTTTTAAATGCAGCTGACTGTGACGATAATAATGCAATTGTAAATGCTCTATCATCGTATTATCAAGACTCTGATCAGGATGGGTTTGGAAATATAGCTGTTTCAATTTCAAGTTGTGGCCAACCGACTGGATATGTTGTTAATTCAACAGACTGTGATGATACAAATCCAAATGTTAATGCAATTACAACTTGGTATTTAGATTCAGATAATGATGGTTTTGGAAATTTAAGTATGACAACTCAAAACTGTGGTCAACCAGTGGGTTATGTTGCAAATAGCACAGATTGTGATGACACAAATAACCAAATTAATCCTAATGCAACTGAAGTATTTGACGGCATAGATAACAATTGTGACTTAGTAATTGATGAAGGTTTCACTTTAACAACTTATTACGAAGATTTGGATGGAGATAATTTTGGTAGTTCTGTTTCAATTCAATCAGTTACAAATCCAGGTACTGGCTACTCATTAGTTTCTGGTGATTGTGATGACAATAACAACTTAATCAATCCAAATGCAACTGAAATTTGTGACGGGATCGATAACAATTGTGATTTAAACATTGACGAAAACCTTCCTACCTTCACTTATTATTTAGATGCTGACAACGATGGTTTTGGAGATTTAAATTTTACAACTACTGATTGTTCAGTTCCAGCAGGATATTCAGTGAATAGCTTAGATTGTAACGATGCAAACAACCAAATCAATCCAAATGCCACAGATATTCCAGCAAATAATATTGATGAGGATTGTTCAGGTGCTGATGCGCCATTAGTTCCATTGCAATTAGGAATTTATGAATTCACGCAACCTTCAGGATGTCCTGTGACAGCAACTTCAGTTACAACTCAGCCAACGACAGCAACATTTAGTGCATTTTCATCAATAGGTGTAAATTGTCAAGCTGCTGGAAATGTTTATAACAACAACGATTGGAATACAACAACAACGATTGATTTAACAGAATACGTTGAGTTTTCAATAACTGCAAATGAATGCCAAAGTTTAGATTTGGATAGAGTTGCTTTCAATCACAGATGTAGTGCAACAGGTGGAACGCCAACTTGGTATGTTCGTTCAAGTTTAGATAATTACGCAACTGATTTAGGAACGGGACTTTCAGCAAATAATAACAATCAAAATTTAGATGATACGGTTACACTTGGTTCTGTATTTGACGCTGTTTCAAACGTAACTTTCAGATTCTATTTAACTGGAATTGGAACAACTGGGGCTACTTTCAGATTTGATAATGTTTCATTGTTTGGAAATTCAATTGCAATTACACCTCAAACATTCTATGCGGACACTGTTGATTCTTTATCTTGTTCAACTCCTGTTGGCTTTGTATTAAATAGTACGGATTGTAATGATGCTGATTCTTTAATAAACCCAAATACTGTTTGGTTTTTAGATAATGATTTGGATAATTTTGGAAATGTAACAAATACTATAATTTCTTGTACGCAACCTGCTGGTTATGTTTTAGATAGTACTGATTGTAATGATAACGACAACCAAATTACCGGTTCAATTATGTACTATGTGGATGCTGACAATGATACTTATGGTGACTTTGCAACTGGAGCATTATTCTGTACAAACCCAGGTGCTGGTTATGTAACGAATAGCACTGACTGTGACGATACAAACAATGCTATTTTTCCAGGAGCAACTGAAATTTGTGACGGGATTGACAATGATTGTGTGGGTGGAATCGATAATGGTTTAACATTCGTAACTTACTACGTTGATGCCGATTTAGATGGTTTTGGAACAGGAGCAGGTCAAAGTTTATGTACTAATCCAGGTGCAGGCTTTGCGATTGTTGCTGGAGATTGTAATGATACGGATGATCAAATCAATCCTGATTCACCTGAAATTTGTGATGGAATCGATAACGATTGTGCAGGAGGAATTGACAATGGTTTAACATTCGTTACATATTATGTTGATGCTGACAATGATACTTACGGAACTGGAACGGGACAAAGCTTATGTGCTAATCCAGGTGCAGGTTTTGTAACTGTTGGTGGAGATTGTAACGATAACAACAACCAAATTTATCCTGGAGCAACAGAAGTTTTAGACAACTCAATCGATGAAAATTGTGATGGTGTTGATGGCTATGTTGGAATTAATGAATTAACATTGGCTAATTTCAAAATTGTTCCTAATCCAAACAATGGTACTTTCAATGTAATCTTGAGCGAAGAAGTAAATAATGCCACTATCTCAATCCAAGATTTGAATGGTAAAACGGTTCAAACTTCAAACTTCTCTGGATTAGAGTTTCAAGCAAATTTAACTGGAGTAACAACCGGTGTTTACTTTGTGAAAATTCAAACGGAAAACTCAATCGCTGTAGAAAGAGTAATCATAAAATAATTCAAACTTATTTAACCCGAAAGCTGTTGGTTCAACTGAATCAACAGCTTTTTTGTTTTCCACTTATCCCTTGAATTCTTGCATTCAATTACTACTAAATCTGTTTGTCATAAAAAAAGACAAGCTATCCATTTTGAAACTACATTTGTTAAAATAGCTAATATGAAGAGAACTACTATTTATTTATTTTTTGCCTTGCTTTCGTCCGCATCACTTTTTGGTCAAACGTATTGGCAACAAGAGGTGAATTACAACATTCAAGTAAAATTAAACGACAAAAACCATACGCTTTCAGCTTTTGAAGAGTTTGAATATGTAAATAACTCGCCAAATACCTTAGATAAAATCTACGTTCACCTTTGGCCAAATGCTTATCGCAATGGAAATACCGCTTTAGGAAAACAGAAATACAAAGACGGAGAAAAACAACTTCGCTTTGGAAAAGAAGAAGATAAAGGTGGAATTGATTCATTGGATTTTCAGGCAAATGGTCAAAAATTGAAATGGGAATATGATCCTGTACACATTGACATTTGTGTGATTACATTGCCAACACCTTTGAAAAGTGGTGAGCGTATCCGAATTTCAACACCGTTTAAAGTTAAAATTCCTTCTGGTGAAATTTCTCGTTTAGGTCACATCGATGAATCTTATCAAATTACACAATGGTACCCAAAACCAGCTGTTTATGACAAAAATGGTTGGAATCCAATTCCTTACTTGAATCAAGGTGAATTTTATTCAGAATATGGTTCATTTGACGTTTCTATTACTTTGCCTAAAAATTACATAGTTGGTGCAACGGGAGATTTACAAACAGCTTCTGAAGTAGAATTTTTAAATGGAATTGCAAAATCTACCGAAGGAAAAATCGCTGATTACTTGATGACAAAACAAGGTCGCGGTGGAAAAACTGCCTTTCCTGAATCTTCAAGTGAATGGAAAACAATTCGCTACACCCAATCGAAAGTGCACGATTTTGCTTGGTTTGCCGACAAACGTTTCGCAGTTTTGAAAGGTGAAGTTGAATTGCCTCATTCGAAAAGAAAAGTAACAACTTGGGCGATGTTTGTTCCTCATAACACCATCAATTGGCAACACGCTATCGAATATTTAAATGATGGAACTTACTATTATTCACTTTGGAATGGCGATTATCCATACAACCAAGTTACTGCGGTTGATGGAACAATTAGTGCTGGTGGCGGAATGGAATATCCAAACGTTACTGTGATTGGAAATTCAAGTTCAAAAGAAGAATTGGAAGTGGTTATCGTTCACGAAGTTGGGCACAATTGGTTTTATGGAATTTTAGGTTCAAACGAGCGTGTGCACGGTTGGATGGACGAAGGAATGAATACCTTAAACGAAATGCGCTACATTCAAACGAAATATCCAAACAATACGCGTCTATCTGATATGGTAGCGAATGGTAAATTCCATTTCAATGATTTAGATCACCACGATATGGGCGATGTTTCTTACCGTGCAATTGCGATGTTGGGAATAGATCAACCAATTGAAACACATTCAGCGGACTTCACGCCAATCAATTACGGAATGATTATGTATCAAAAAACAGGTTTAGTTTTCTTTTACCTAATGGATTACCTTGGTGAACAAAAGTTCAATGAAATAATGAGTGCTTATTTTGAAGAATGGAAATTCAAACATCCACAGCCAGAAGATATGCGCAAAACATTAGAAAAAGCTTCAGGTAAAGATTTGTCTTGGTTGTTCGACGATTTGATTCAAACAACGAACCACATTGACTATAAATTGAAATGTGTAAAAACAAATAAATCAAACAATACGACAACGGTTAAAGTTAAAAACGTTGGACAAGTAAACGGTCCGATTGAAGTAAATGCTTTCAAGGATACAACGCTTGTTGAAACAGTTTGGTTAGAGCCAACTAAAAAAGGCG
>JBILQY010000448.1:0-2507 GCA_044372955.1 Crocinitomicaceae bacterium
GTGATTGCTCTATTCCCAGTTAGGGTAACAGGTCCGTTTAAACTAATTGCTCCAGAAGATGAGGTGAGATTAGCCCCTAGACTAAGTAAGCTGCCATGAATCGAAATACTCCCTGAAGTGGTTACAGAACTGTTGATGTTTAGACCAGACGTGTTGCCATCCTTACCCAGGGTAAATCCAGACAAACCACCACTAAAAGTTAAATTAGATAACGTTTGTGCGCTAGCAAATGAAGCATCTTGAGAAAGAATCGAAAAGGTACCACTTGTTGATACAGCAGACCCAGTGCCAAAAAAAAACAAGTTTGATTTGATTTCGATATTAGCACTGGATGATGAAACACTCGAGGTAACGCCATTAACTGTTACTGCTGAATTACTCCCTAATTTAACTGCGCTTTCACTTAAGAACCCAGTACTTCCTCCCTTACCTGAATAAACAATTGGGCCGTTTTTGGAGAGAATATAGCCCGCAGTAGTAGATGCACCAGTAAAGTAAATTTGGTTACCAGCTGCAGTTTCATTATGGCCAACAAATTCAATACCTCCTCCAGTGGAAGCTGTTGATTGAATAAGATAGCTACCTTTTCTCAATGCAATTATTCCCGCTGAATATCCAGATCTTGAGGTTACACCTGTGATGGAAATCGCATTTGAACTCGTGCTTTCTGATGTGATCACAAAATCAGCATCATCAATTCCATAAACCCATTCAAAACCATGGCCAACACTACTTCCTCCAAAAAGCGTAATTTTTCCAACACCAGAGTCAATCCTAAAACTCTTTTGGGTAGTCATACCAGGGTAGGAACTAAGATTGGATGTGTAACCTCTAATAATAATGTCCCCACCATTACTTAAAAGGTTAATCGAGCTGCCGGTAAGGGCATCATTTCCACCTATAGGGCCAAACTGAACACCAGCTTTATCATTTGAAAAAGCGTTCCAGGCAAAATTATCCGGAACTCCATCTCCTGCAGTCCCACCATATACCCCATTATCAAGACCTCCGGCCATCACAATCTTGCCTCCTCTTGATTCAATATTTACTCCAGAGTGTAGGTAAATCCAACCACCTAAACCAATACCGCCCTTCTGTTGTTGATCAGACCATAAAATGACATCGAGCGCTCCGTTTGTTGATCTAATATTCGCAAAAAGCGCAATTGAACTATCCGCTTTGAGAGTTAAACTTCTGGAAGCTGAGCCGGTGTAAGTAATCGCGCTATTAACACCAATATCTCCACATGTAGGACAGTCACCCAAAACATCACGATATGGAGATACAGGATTGGAGCTTGTGTTAATTATGATGTTAGCGCCATTAAGAGCATTTGAAATATTAGCTGCAGCCGTTGCATTGATTACATAGTTGTATGGATCAAGCAACCAATTACCAGCTGATCCATCTGCGGCTCTTATATCCACATAAATATTTTCAATATTAAGAATTCCTGCAGATGTTTCTACATTACCCCCGCGACCGCTGATTAGACCACCTTTAGCAAAAATACTCCCTTGAACTGTGGTGACAGAGTTTGAATTTTTAATATCAGACCAAAGAACAACTGTTCCACCATTTCCATTTTGAGTCGCGCTTGCGTCAATCACTGCACCGGCTTCCATCGTCACAGAGGTAGCTTGGTATATCGCCTTGGGGTCAGAAAAAACACGGCGCTCAGCACTTGCCCCCCCTTGCCAATCGCCCCCAATTAAAATAGCGCCACCGCCTTGCTCTCCTTGTGCCAAAATTGTAGACTGATTCTCCAATTTGATGTGGTCAGATTCAATCACAATTTTTCCTCCATATTGAACTGAGGACGCGTCTAATTTACCCTTAATAACAATAGAATTAATAGTGGTGTTAGATAAAGACTGTGTGGGTTGCAACGCCCCTAAACGGATGTTACCCCCATTGGTTTCTAATAAGGCTAAATTCGCTACAGCAATTGTACCATCTGTTTCAATGTTAAGGTTTAAGGTTCCGTTGGCTGCGTAAATTTTTGAATTATCTAGAAAAGTGATTGACCCTGAATTCTTATTTACAATAGTTAAATTGGCGGTTCCTGATGAATTTTTGTGTATCTGTCCAGAAAATATAATAGCGCCTTCGCTTTCAACATGTACCTCTTTGTTTTGGTTCAAGTAACTCTCAATTAGTGCAAAAGGCAATTCGCCATTGGCTTTGACTTTTATTATTATTGGATTAGTCTCTGCAATGTTCGAATTAATAGAGGAAATTTGTTGAAGGCTAGTTTCTGAAATTAATTTATTTTGGGCCACAACAAAACTGTTGATCAAGATCAAGGAAAAAATAGTAGAAAAGATTTTATGAAGGTTCAGTTTCATATTTTCAATATTAATTTTTTACTTTTTAAACAATTCTAATTATATAACAAATAAACTCAAACCGAAAACTTTTTGTTCCATTCTAAATCAAAACCTGCATTATTCACTGTTTGTTTTCCGCGAAGAATCGTAGACATACTCAAACCGGCTCTGGCACTC
>JBILQY010000233.1:0-4689 GCA_044372955.1 Crocinitomicaceae bacterium
CTCAAAACCCCAACGCTTCACAGTTTGAATCGCATCTTTCAATCGTGGATATTTTGCCTCATCTAATGTGAAAAGCGCCTTAAAATGCGTATAGTAAGAAGCGTCTTTCAAGAAACTTTTACTGAACTTCACATCGTGTATATCTTTGTCGCTAAATTTTCCTTTGTGATTTTCAAAATAACGGTCAAAAAGCTCCGCACGATTCATTGTAAATAATTGTAAACCAACAAAATAATCATTCCACTCACACGATTCACCTGTGCATTCAAGCGGTGAATTATTTGCATTATAAACATAACCACATTCGGGATTAAGTACTGTTGGTTTTGTGTCATAAGCAATCAATTTTTCCCATTTCGTTTTGGAAGAAGTACCATCAATAGGTTGTTTCCAGTTGAGTTTTGGATCTCTGTCGGGAATTTGTCCACCTGATTGCAACATGATATTATTATCCTTGTCCGCATAAACGACATTAAAAAGTGGTAAAGCTTCCATTTTCAATGCTTTTTCAAATTCGCTCCAGTTGGTAGATTTATTCATTTTGTACCATTGTTCAGCTGCACGAATGTCCATGTAAGCGGGAAAACGAAAAGCATATTTACCATGTTTCGTTGAAAAAACGGGACCAAATTCTGTGTCGTATAGTTTCTTGGTAACCCCGATTTTTAAAAATCCAACTTTCAATTTTAGTTTTGCTTTTCTAATTTTAAATTTTTTCCAAGCCCCATCAATAAAATACGATTTCCCTTTCGTTTTCAGCTTGTAAATATCTCCAAATCCATGAAAATTAACCGTATGCGTCCAGCCTAAATGCTCATTATTTCCAACAAAAATGGTCATTCCACCTGGGAATAATCCTCCCGTCATGTTCCAACCTTCTTCACTTTGAATGTGCGCTTCGTACCATGCAAAACCTCCTTCAATCGGCTGATGTGAATTTCCAACAAGTAGTGTTTTATTGTCTTCCATCAATTCTTTCGCCACTGCAATTCCATTCGAGCCTTTTTCGTTTGGTGCATTGTACATTTCAATGCGATTTTCTTTGGTTGCTTTCAATGCCATTCCCATTCCAGCCATTAAACTCAATTTCATCATGTAGCCATTCAACACGTCGATTTCTGATATTGGGAACAAATCTTTGTGCAGTAATTGCTCTGGATGTTCCTTAGCGTAGGCATTCAACCCTTGAACATAGCCTGAAAGTACGCGCTTAAACGTATCTGAAAGAGCACCTTCTTTATACAACCTAGGGACAGTTTCATCCAGACTTGTGAATTTTAAAACAAAGTCGAAAAGCAATCCTTCTTTTCCAAGAACTGAACCCGCTAAACTTTTTGAGGGAAGGAGATTTTCCTGAATACTGTGGAAATCATCTTCAGAATGTGCCCAAGCCAAACCATAAGCCGCTTCCGCATCTGTTTTACCAAAAATATGAGGGACGCCATAAGTATCACGAACAATTTGAATATTTTCTGGTTGAACGTTTTGGCTTTCAACTGAAAAGCACAATAAAAGGAATAAAAAGCTGATGATTGGTTTCATGTAGTTAGTTGATTTTAGGACTCTTAAAGCTAATTAAAATTCATAAATTGATTCGTTTTAATTTGATATTTAACATAAAGGAAATAAAGCAATAAAATTACTGGCACAGCTTTTGGTTTGCGAAGATGAATCTATAAAACTAAAAGCCATGGAATCTAAAAAAAACAAATTCAGCGATTTTGAAGCTGTACGTTCAACTAATTTCTTTGTTGGATTATTAACAATGGGCGGATTGAGTTTAGCGGCCTTTACGTATTCAAATGAAAGTGAAATCGCTTCTGAGAAAAAGAAAGTAAAAGCGATAGATATTGAGTATTTTGTTGCAGAAGAAAAGCCTGTTGAAATGCCAAAAATCAAATTGCCAGCTGAACAAAAACAACCAGAAAAACAACAGGAAGCAACTATAAATATTCAGCGAACAGTTGACGAAAGTATTTCTGCTTCAAAAAACACAAACACCGAAATCAAAACAGAAGTGACACTTGGAGGAATCGACAAAAAATTTGATGATGAAATCAAAAATGAAGTGATTGTTGAAGTTGATCCAGAAATCATTGAAACGCCAACTATTGATGCCAAATTTATTGGCGATTACCCAGCCATGATGAAATTCATAGGCAAAAACTTAAACTACCCACAAGAAGCGATTGACTTACAGCAAGAAGGAGTTGTATTTGTATCGTTTGTAGTTGAGAAAAATGGAGAAATAACGAATGTTGCCGCAGTAAATAAGGTAGCTCCAAGTTTAGAAAAAGAAGCGATTAGATTGGTGAGATCTTTCCCAACTTGGATTCCAGGTGAAGTGAATTTGCAAAAAGTGAGAACGAGAGTAAGACTACCAATTCGTTTCGAGTTACACTAAAAAAGATTTGATATTTTAAAGCCGTTGAGATTCAGCGGCTTTTTTGTTTCGTAACTTTGCACAAAAATCTATGATGCGACTTAAGATTGCACTTTTTCTTGGAATCATTTTTATTGGTATTAGTTCATTTTTTATTCCGTTAGTTGATTTAAATCATCAGGAAGTAAAAACTTTTTCAACGCCAAAACCTGCACCAACTGAATGGTCAACTTCTAAATTGATCCATTTAAATAAATTAGCGGACTTCGAACAGGCGCTTGCTATTGAGAATGAAATTGTTGTGCTAAAAAATGAAAACAATGTATTGCCACTTGGAAATTTAAATCGTAAAATCACGCATATTTCGATTGGTGGAGATTCAAAAAGTTTTGAGGAAACAAGTAAACTTTTTACTGATTTCTCAACTTCCTTACGCGTTTTGAAAAGTGATTTTGCAACAAGCAATAAAGCGACACTCGACCAATCAGATTTGATTATTTTAACCGTTCACGCTGATTATGAAGGAACAGATAAAACTCAAATTAAGAAAGAATACGCCATTCTAATCGATGAAATTTCAAAGACTAATCCAATTTCTGTTTGTGTTTTTGGTAATGCAAATTTCATTTCCCATTTAAATCTTGAAAATATTCAATCGCTTACCTGTGTGCCAGAAAATCATGAAATTGCACAAAACACAGTTGCTCAACAATTATTTGGTGCAATAGCTGCTAGTGGAAAATTAAAAACAGCTATTGATAAAAAATTTAAAGTTGGAGACGGAATCTTGTTTCCAACGAATGGACGATTGAAGTTTACTGTTCCAGAAGAAGTTGGAATTGCAAGTGCCGATTTAACTAAAATAGATGAAATTGCAACCAATGGAATGAATGTAAAAGCCTATCCTGGCTGCCAAATTGTAGTTGCTATTGAAGACAAAATCATCTACAGAAAAACCTTTGGAACAGCAACTTATACAGACAAAGAAGCAAAAGTAAAAAACGATGATTTATACGACATTGCCTCTGTAACCAAAATCGCTGCCTCGACCTTGATGGCTTTGCATTTGCATTCTAAACAACAATTTGACTTGAATAAAAATCTTGGAGATTATTTACCTGAATTAACTGCTAAAACTCCTTATCATTCTGTTTTGATTAAAGATATGATGGCGCACCAAGCAGGATTTAAGCCTTGGATTGCTTTCAATAAAAACACCTACACAGCCGATCAGTTAAATCCAGAAATTTATTCAAACGTCAAAAAAGAAGGATTTTCGAAACAAGTAGCAGAAGGAATTTTCGTTAGAGACAATTATTCCGATGTGATGTTTGATGAAATTGTGAAAGCACCACTTGGAACAAAAAAATATGAATATTCAGACTTGTGCTTTTATTTCGTGCAAAAAATAGTAGAAAAACAAATTCACGAAGGTCAAAACACTTATTTAAGAAATAACATTTATCTTCCAATGGGTTTGAGAAATGTGAGTTATTTACCTTTAAATTTTTATCCAAAAAACAGAATAATTCCAACAGTTGATGAGAAAGTTTTCAGAAATCAGTTGTTGCAAGGTTATGTTCACGATCAAGGTGCAGCTTTACTTGGTGGCGTTGGTGGACATGCAGGTTTGTTCTCGAACGCAACTGACTTAGCGAGTATTATGCAACTTTTTCTAAACAAAGGAAAATACGCTGGGTTTAGCTTTTTCAATGAAAAATCCATTGATGAATTTACGAAACAACAATTTCAAGGAAACAAACGCGGTGCTGGATTCGACCGTCCAAATGCTAGTGGTGGTGGAACTTGTGCTAAATCAGCCTCGCAACAAAGTTTTGGTCATTCTGGATTTACTGGAACTTTAGCTTGGGCAGATCCAAAAGACAAAGTAATTTTTGTATTTCTTTCTAATCGTGTCCATCCAGACCCTGAAAATTGGAAACTTCGAGATATGCACATACGAACTGATATTCAAGAGGTTGTTTATCAAGCTTTAAGTAAGAGAATTAAAAATTGAAAATGTATTCGCCGTGGCAAATTGAAAATGTATGATTTATGCCTTCAAGAACCTCAGTAAACAATTAAAATCCGCAATCCGCAATTTTCCAATCCGTAATTCGTAATTTGCAATCTGTAATTTTCCAATCTGCAATTTGCAATCATTTAATCTGCAATTTAAATCACGCCCACACCTTCGTTCCCTCCGAGCAATTACTACAAATATCGATCGCTTTTCGGTTCAATAGCACAGCTTTTCTGAAATTACTGTAGCGTTCGGATTTCCAAATTTCTTCAAACGTTTTCGA
>JBILQY010000385.1:0-3092 GCA_044372955.1 Crocinitomicaceae bacterium
TTGCTTTTGGCTGAAAAATTGGCATACGTTGAGCAAAATAATACCAATTTGTTTTTGAAACATTTTGTGGTAACAGGACATTCTTCAACGAATGATTTTCTCGTACAAGTAATGGCAGAAAAGAATGGCATTGCAGCGAATATTGCTTTTCAGCGTCCAAATCAATTAGTGGAGATGGTCTATGCAATACTGGAAGCAGGACCTAAATTCAAAGAGCGTTTAAATGGAGCGCAACTCGTTTGGATGATAGATGGAATTTTGTCAGATGTGGTCTTTTTGAGTCAACCAGAATTTTTGAAAATCAAAGAATACATTGATACTGACGCGCAAAAACGTTTCGCTTTAGCGGAAAAAATTGCTGCATTATTTCAATCGTATCAAGAGGAATTGCCAGCAATGATGAGATTTGGCAACGAAAAATATGGTTGGAACTCACATCTCGATTAGGAGATCAATTACCTGATTTAACGAAAGTTTATACAGCAATTCAAACAGCATTGTTGGATGAGGGAAAACAAAAAGACTTAGCAGAAAAATTACCCAATATTTCTTTCTTCGGGCATTTACCTTACACGAAGGAATTACTTGACTTTGCGCAACTTCTTTCAAAACACTGTCAAGTTTCCATTTTTCAGGTGGCTTTTCAAAATGACGGAAGCAACCGAATCGTTCAAAATTTTGGTAAATTAATTCAATCTCAACAAGATTTGATGCGGGGTTTACCAACTGAAAATTTACTAGAGGAATCCAAAACTCCTCAAAATATGTTGGGGGCTTTGCAACAAAAAATAAAAGGTTTCCAAAGCGATTGGAATAGAATGGATGATTCTGTAACCGTTTCCAATAACTTCAAAATTTCCAGAGAGGTGGAAGCATTGTACCATTATTTGGTGCGTCAGTTTGAAATAAATCCTTCACTTCGCAAGCGCGAGATTTGTGTGATTACCCCAGCAATTGAGCAATATGCACCTGCTATTCAAGCGTTTTTCTCCAACAAAGAATTTGAAATAGATTGCACTTTTTACGATACAAGCCACAAAGTACACGCTTCACCTTACCCAGCCATTGAAGCATTGTTGCAGTTAGAAGGAGACCAATTTACCTCTAAAAAAGTGATGGGTTTACTGGAATATAATTACATCCGTGAAAAATTTGGTTTTAGTGAAGATTTAGATACCTTGTTTCAAGCAGTGAGTTTGGCCAATATTCGACATGGTATGGAAGGAGATGCAACGATTGAAACGGCTTATGTATCGTGGCGTTATGGACTTAAAAGATTGGTGCTTGGTTTTTGTTTGCCCCCACAACAAGATCAAGTAACGATTGCGGGTTCAACTTTTTTCCCAGTAGATGAATTTGAAGAAACGGCTACCTTGGAAATTATCCGTTTGCACCAATTTGTAGAAGGATTACACAGTTGGTTGTCGAAACGAGAACAAGAAAAAACACTTAGCGAATGGGTCACTTTTATTGAAAACGATACCATTGATAGCTTCATTGATTTTAAAGAATTCGAAACCAATAAATTCAGAAGAGTATTGGGCGAATTATTGGAGGTAGAAAGTTTTTACCCACAAAAAGTGTCATACAAAACAATGCGTTATTACTTGATAAATGCCCTGGGTTCACTTGAAATTGGCGAGCGAAAAGGTTTTGGTGGCGTTCGTTTTGTGGCTCCGAATCCCTATTTATCGAGTCCGGTTAAGATTTATGCTTTTCTTGGAATGAATGGTCGAGATTTCCCACGTCAACAACACCGCTTGAGTTTTGATTTAAGAGGTGAAATGGGTATTTCGCAAGCTGATTTGGACAAAAATTTATTTTTAAACCTCTTGGTTTCAGCGGAAGAGAAAGTGTATTTCAGTTTCATAGGCCAAAGTATTAAAGACAATTCTTCCATTCCGCCGAGCACTTTAATTGATGAATTAATAGACAATTTAAAGTCCATCAATCCCGACTTAGATACCGAAAAATTTATCCTTAAACACCCACTTCACGCTTTTAGCAACAAGTACAATCGTGATGAAAATTCACCACTGATTTTGTTTCAAAACAATCAGCAACAAGAACTTTTGAAAACACAATTACTGGATACGGGTGCAACATTAAGTTGTTTAGAATTACCACTCGAAAACGGCAAAAAAGTCATTCACTTGCATGAATTGATTCGATTTGTTGAGGATCCAGTGCGTCATTATTTCAACAAAGTTCTAGGGATTTATTACGGTGATGATTCCAGTGAATTGGCAGAAACCGAATTGTTCGAATTGGATATACTTCAAAATTGGTCGTTGAAAGATAAGATTGCAGGAGCTGTAATCAATAATCAATCGCCAAATGAATTAGTCGAAAAACTAAAAATGAAAGGTGAACTTCCACTATCAGCTATTGGTGCTAAGTTGTTTGATTTGAATAAAATAGAAATGGAAAAAGTTCTAGCTAATGAAACATTCCAAGAATTGATAGCCAATCAAAATCCTATAGCAATGAAAGGTGAAAAAATTATTGGTGAATATGTTATAAAAGGATCGGTTAACGGTATTTATGGAAACACGCTTCTTTTTCAAACTGTTTCAAGTAACAAACCCAAAAACCAAATTCGAGCACTTATGAATTTTTATTTTGCACATTCATTGGATGAGAACGTGAATAATTTGTTTTACCTGACGAAAAATAAAACCAAGTCGGTTGAAATCGAAGATGTCACTATTGGATTAGAAGAATGCTGTAAGTTATTTGAACGAGGAACAAGTGAATTAATGGCCTTTAGCGCGGAGTTAGCTGATTTATCGTTGACCAATTGTTCCGAAAGCGAAGACAATCATTTTCCAACTTTATTGAATAGTAGAATAAACAATCAATTAGGTAATGGATTTGGTTCGGTGTATCCATCTGATTATTTCCGGAAAATTGCTGAAAACAATGGTTTTAGAGATCATTCCAAAGCAAGTTCGTTTTTGTTGATGCACGAAAAAGTTACTGAATTCATCACCCCTTTAAGATAAGCCAAGTTATGACTAAATTGAATAAGAGTATCCCTTTTGATGTTGTAAACCAAGAATTATCGGGGAACAATACGATTGAAGCTAGCG
>JBILQY010000235.1:0-4651 GCA_044372955.1 Crocinitomicaceae bacterium
TCGTAGCACGGAATTGCGCTTCGTCGAACGATTCACCAAATTTCTTGATGCCCTTTTCAACTTCTTTCTCGATTTTCTGACGGATTTTTTCCATGTGTTCTTCCAACAACACATCTGCGCGGTATCTTTTTTTAGAGTCTTTGTTATCAATCAATGGGTCGTTAAACGCATCCACGTGACCTGAAGCTTTCCAAGTCGTTGGGTGCATAAAAATCGCTGCGTCAATTCCCACAATGTTTTCGTGCATTTGCACCATGGATTTCCACCAATACGTTTTGATATTATTTTTCAATTCAGAGCCCAACTGACCGTAATCATAAGTGGCAGCCAATCCGTCGTAAATTTCCGATGAAGGAAAAACGAAACCATACTCTTTCGCATGGGAAATAATGTCTTTTAATTTGTCTTGATTTTGTTCCATGTTGCAAAGATAGATTAGATATTAAAAGTGATTGTGTACAAGCGGAAACAATTTCAACATTGGTTTATTGAAAGCCTAAATTAGAGTTGCAATTTTTCAAATCTTTCTTACATTTGAGTCATGCGACTATATCTAAACGAAAACGAATACATTGAAACGAACGAACCTTTGGATCTTTCCATTGGTTTACAAGCAGGAGAAGGAAATTTAAGAGCTTGGTATGTGAATCCTCCGACTTTTGAACCTGTGCGTGCTAATGGTTTTATTGGAAGTGTAAAAGAAGGTGGAGGCGTAAATTTTCGCGATGTGTTTTTTAATCCACATGGTCACGGAACGCATACAGAATGTCATGGTCACATTACACCTGAAGTAGTTTCTGTAAATCAAAAGTTACGCACTTATTTCTTTAAAGCAAGAGTGGTTTCCGTACAACCAGAAATACTAGAAAATGGAGACGAACTGATAACGAAAAGATTGCTAGAAGATAAAATAGATGAATCGCCATTCGAAGCCTTAATCATTCGAACGTTACCCAATGCAAGCGATAAAACTTCCAAAAATTATTCTGACACCAATCCACCTTATTTGGACTTATCCGTTATGGAAATTATTGAAAAACATCAAATTCAACATCTTTTAGTCGATATGCCTTCAGTGGATAGAGAATCGGATGAGGGCAAATTGGCCTTTCACCATGCGTTTTGGAATGTTCCCGAAAAACCAAACGATAAAACAATTACGGAATTGATTTATGTTAAAGATGAAATCAAGGATGGATTCTACATTTTAGAAATGCAAATGGCACCTTTTGAGAATGATGCAAGTCCCAGTCGACCAGTTTTGTACGCTTTAAAAAACTAAGAGCACAAAAAAAGGGCTTCGAGCCCTTCAATGTAGTAGATTATGTGTGATAGGTGGTTTCTTATAAAAAAACAGGAACTTCTTATGTATAACTTAGTGTCGACTTAAACTATTAAACTCTTATCAAACTAGAAATGAACTGCCTCTCCAAGCAGCTGTCAACTTTACACATAAGAAGTTACCTGTATCTCTCCTTATTTCTTTAACAAATGTATTATTTCATTTTAATCCAAATCCAGCAAATGAGTATTTGATTATTTTGAATGAACATTTAATGTATTTTATTGAATATTGGGAAATTTAAACATGAACTTTTACTCATTAACTTGCACTTCTACTACTTGTCCTGAACTTGTTTTTAGGAAATAAACCCCTTTATAGAGCGTAGAAACATCAAAATAAGCGATTGTACTTCCTTGGAAAATAGTTTTTTCTGCAATCTTTTTTCCTTGACTATCCCACAAAGAAATTTCTAAATCTTTTGTTAGCAATGAATTGATTTGAACCATCAACACGTCATTAGAAGGATTTGGATAAACACTTAATTTCTCCAAAGTTAATTGTTCATCAATTGAGTTAGTAGGATTATAGGTTGTTACTGTTTCTGTTATACTCGTCACTTTCACAGCTGTCTTGTTACCATAATAAGTTGGTCCAACCAAATAAGGATAAGCAGAATTCCAATCTTCGTCAACAGTTGCAAAATAGCAATAAATTCCATTTGGATATTCTGGAGTTACACAAAAACGACCATTGTGTTCATCTAAATAATCTGCTTCACCTGTATGAGAAACAAACTCATAATCTTCTCTAAAATAACCCAATGGATAAGTAGTGCTTACATTTGGTCCGCTTGTTACAGTTGCACCAGTAGGCGAAGTTGTTCTGGTTGTGATATTTCTCAATTGGTAACCAGATTTCATGCGAGTAATTCCTCCTGTGCCATCTGCATTTTTAAAAGCGTAAGCACCATAAACTGGAAAACCGTCATACGAATAGCCAATAAGTGGTGAATGTTCATTTTCATTTATTACGTATAAACCATCTGCATCATAAATATCACAAATCGTAGAAATGACACTTAAATCTAATTTAAAGGCACTTGGGTTTTGATGGTGGTGATAATTACCTTGTGCAGGATGTCCTTTCGAGCAATCAAACCCAGCGCGTTCAGCAACAATTGCATCTCTATTCCAAGGCATAGTCGCTGTTGGACCACCCGGACAAGGAGGATTTCCAGGACCACCACATAAAGCATTTGTTGTTGCATTCCAAGCTACACCGTCGCGGTAATCAAACATGGCAACACCGTTAATAAAAATACCAATATTACCACCTTGCGTTGCAGTTGCGGTACCTGTGTTTTGAGTTGGGTTCAACGGCATTTTGAATATAGCGTTTTGATTGGTTGTTAAAGATGGATTTCCATCTAAAAACGGTCCAGTGACATAAGCAGGAACACCAGTCGCAGTGACATATACCCAATTGGTTGAATATTGTACAGACTGAACATTCACTAAGTCAGCATCGTTTATCGGTGTAGAATTTCCTTGCACGTAATGTCTTCCTGTTGAACCTGTTGTGTTTCTCAACCAAGAACTAATTGCAGGACTTACTTGGGCATTGCTCCAAGCACTTAAAAGCAAGGAACAGCAGATTATAACTTTTTTCATAGTTTAGATTTTTGTAGTTGGATTCCTTTTTGTTGGAATACTTGCGCAACCAGTCTAAATCTAACTTCAATTCAAAAATGATTCAGAAAAAAACAGAGGATTTACACCTCCTTCAACTCCCCATCCTCTACTTTAATTATTCTTCCTGGGAAACTTCTCACCATTTGCATATCGTGCGTTGCCATTAAAATCGCGGTTTTTTCTTCCTTTGCAACGGCAATTAAAAGTTGCATAATTTCTTCTGATGTTTCTGGGTCGAGATTTCCTGTCGGTTCATCGGCTAGAATTAATTTCGGTTGATTTAAAAGTGCTCTCGCTATAGAAACGCGTTGTTGTTCTCCACCTGAAAGCGTGTTCGGATAATCATTCGCTTTTGATTCAATTCCCACCAATTGCAGACAGCCCAAAGCTCGTTTGTGAATCAAGTTCCTGTCTTTCCAACCTGTTGCACCCAAAACAAAATACATATTTTGAAGAACAGTTCTGTCCATCAATAATTGAAAGTCTTGAAATACAATTCCAATTTTTCTTCTTAAAAACGGAATCTCTTGTTTTGTCAAGCGTTTGAGGTTATAGCCTGCAACCATTCCTTCGCCATCTTTTAAAAGTAATTCACCGTAAAGTGTTTTCAGTAAACTACTTTTACCACTTCCTGTTTTACCAATTAAGTAGGCAAATTCCGTTTCTTCCAAATCCAACCAAACATTCTTAAGAATTAACTTTTGCTGTTGATAGATTTGGGCATTTGAAATTGTAATGACTTTCGACACGATGTATTTTGTTTTTTACAAAAATCTTTAAACTTCTGTAACGCATCCTTCTTTTTCCGATTTTATCTTAACAAAGTCAGGTTTAAAACTTTTGAAGTCGCGAAAATTGTCCGCAACGCTTAAAGTTAATTTTACAAGCGATGAAAACTATGGTTAAACAGCTGTTATTAATACTTATTTTGCTCCCATTGACAACATTTGGGCAGCAAACAGAGAAGTATGTTAGCGATTATGCGTCTTTTTACAGAGCTGAAGAATTGTATGAAAAAGCACAATACAGTGCGGCACGGGAAGAATTTCGTGGATTCATCAATCAGTTCAAAAATGAAAACGATCCCTTGTATGTGAAAGCGCTTTATTACGAAGGAATTTCTGCTTTGGAATTATTCAACAATGATGCGATTCCTCTTTTGCAAGCTTTCAACAAGAAGTATCCAGAAAACATTTATAAATACATTATCGGTTTCAAAATCGGGAACTACTTTTTCCAAAAGGAAGATTTTCTAAATGCACAGGTTTGGTATCAGAAAGTTCCTGTAAATGAAGTAGATAAAACACAACAAGAAGAATTTTTATTCAAACTTGGTTATTCAGCAATGCAAAACGCTGACACAGAAACAGCTTTCTCAGCTTTCCGTGATGCAAAAGATGGAAAGTCGCAATACGCAGCACCTAGTTTATATTTCTATTCGCACTTAAGTTATCTAAAAAATTCACTTTCAGTAGCTTTAGAAGGGTTTTTGAAATTAAAAAGTGATTCTACTTTTAGTGCCGTGGTTCCTTATTACATCGTTCAAATTTATCACAAACAAGCTAAATATCAAGAAGTTGTTGATTTTGCACCGTCTGTTGTAACTGCAAATGAACTCAATAATGAAGCGGACATCAACCACATTATTGGAAACTCACATTATAAACTCGGTAAT
>JBILQY010000236.1:0-4648 GCA_044372955.1 Crocinitomicaceae bacterium
GGAATTTTTAGTCATTTCAAAAAGCACCTGATTATCCATTTTTTCAATAGCAGGTAGCTGTTCGCTTATCGCGTATTGATTGGGATCTGTTAAAGTTCCCGTTTTATCAAAAACGATGTCGGTAATCGTGCCAAGTGCTTCTACGACTGTTGTGTTTTTAAGGAAAAATCCTGTTTTACCAAATACCCGCATGATATTTCCCAAGGTAAAAGGTGCCGATAAGGCCAAAGCACAGGGACAGGCAACAATCAAAATAGAAACAATCACTTTTGTAATCATAGCAGCATCGACAAAAAACCAGTATCCAGCAGCGATTGCCGTGATAATAAACTGAATAATTAAGAAATAATTAGCGATTTTATCTTGGTAACGAATCAATTTATGCTCTTTTTGTTTGTTGAGTGTTTCATTCCAAAGTTGCGTCAAATGACTGCGATTGGTGGTGGCTTTTACACGCAAACGGATTCTACTTCCAATTAATTTTCCTCCAGCAAAAATCTCCATTCCTTTTGTTAATTCCACCGGATTCGATTCTCCCGTTACGAAACTATAATCAATGGAACATTTATCACTCAACAACAAGGCATCACAAGGAATGATTTCTTCATTTCGCACTAAAATCACATCATCCACTTCTAATTTTTCAATGGCGATAATTTCTTCTTCCGTTTCTTTTAAGCGTATCGTTGCTACCGGAAAATAAGCTGTATAATCTCTGTCAAAAGAAAGTGAACGATAGGACAAACTTTGAAACCATTTTCCAATTAAAAGAAAGAAAATGAACCCTGCAAAACTATCCATGTATCCAGGACCTTGTTTCATGAAAATGGCAATCGAACTTTGTAAATAAAGCGCTACAATCCCAATAGAAATCGGAACGTCAAGGTTGAGATACTTGCTCCGAAGGGCTTTGTAGGCAGAAATAAAATATTCGTTTGCTGAGAAAACCAACACTGGAACTGAAACGATAAACGTCAAATAGGCAGTGAAATTCCGAAAAGTCACATTGTCTTCTTCAATTCCTAAATATTCAGGAGCACTCCAAAGCATAATACTTCCAAACGCGAAACCAGCGATTCCAATTTTCAACAAAAATTTCTTGTCAATTGTATCCTCTTTTTCCTTTTTCTGTTCGAAGTTAGGTGGATATCCAATGTGGTCTAAAAAAACGGCAAGCTCTGAAAATTTCAGTTGGTTTGGATCGTAAACAATTACTGCTTCTTTCTTCGCAAAATGTACTTGAACGTTGATAAAACCAGGATTGATTTTATGTGCATTTTCTAGCAAATAAATACAAGAAGAACAATGAATACTTGGTAAAGAAAGGGAAATTCGCACCATTTTATCGTTCTCAAACTGAATGTATCGCTTGCGGATTTCAGGAATATCTAAGAAGTTGTATTTATCACTTCGGAAAGACGTTGGTTTAAGTCCAGGATTTTGTTCGTAGGTATAATAATCGCTTAAGTTGTTGGCGCTGAGTAGCGAATACACATTCTTACAACCAATGCAACAAAATTCGTGTTCATCTTGGAGAATCGATTTCCCAACGATTGTGTCGCCACAGTGATAACAGTTTTCGGCACTCATATCGTCTTTGAAAAAAGTTGTTGACCAATCACATTTGTTGCGAGGTCTTGGTCAAATGCCATACAAGCGTTGCGAACATAAGGCAATCCTTTGGGAAGAATGCGAACAGTCTCACCAACGATTTCTACCAAATCATCTGCTAACATTGGTTGCAAACGTTCTTTTATTGCTTGATTAATTTCATTAAAATCAGCTAATTCAGTGAATTGCGTTTCAAAATGACACATCAAATCAAGAATATGCTTGCGAATAATTAATTCTTTTTCTGTCAAAATATGCCCTCGAAAAACAGGGATAATTCCTTTGTTGACTTGCTCTTGATAGCCTTCAACTGATTTATCATTTTGAGCAAAACCAATCCAGCAATCTGAAATAGAAGACATACCTAAACCAATCATCCAATTTGTTGATTTTGTGGTATATCCCATAAAATTTCGGTGTAATTTTCGTTCGTTCAAAGCTAAAGTCAAACTATCGTTTGGTAAAGCAAAATGATCCATTCCGATTGCGATATAACCATTTTCGAGCAATTTTTCATAAGCCATTTCATACAAAGCTCTTTTTTCGCTGTCTTGTGGTAAATCTGCTTCGCTATAACCACGTTGACCAGTACCTTTAATCCAAGGAACGTGTGCGTAACTGTAAAGTGCGATTCGTTCAGGTTTCAGTTGTAAGGTTAAATCAATTGTGTTTTGGAAAGCTTGCATCGTTTGTTTCGGAAGACCATAAACCAAGTCGTGATTGATGGAAGTGTAGCCGATTTTTTGAGCTAACAAATGAACATTACTCACCAATTCAAACGATTGCACACGATGAATGGCTTTTTGAACTTCAAAATCATAATCTTGAATACCAAAACTCACACGTCTGAAACCGAAATTGTACAATTCTTTCAAATGTTCTTCCGAAGTTGACCCTGGATGTGCTTCAAAGCTTAATTCGCAAGCTGAAGGAGCAACCGATTCAGTTTGAAAAATTCCAGTTAACAAGCGAATTAACTCTTTTGCTTGAAAAAAAGTAGGAGTTCCGCCACCAAAGTGCAATTCTTTAATTGTTGGTGTAAATTGAAAAGTTTCAAGATATAATGACCACTCTTTCAGTAAGGTATCAATATATGGTTCTTCAACTTGATGGTTTTTAGTAATACGTTTGTGGCAACCACAAAAGGTACACAAATTCTCGCAAAAAGGAAGGTGAATATACAAACTAACTTCTTGGTGCTCATAGTTTTGAATAAATACATTGAGCGTGTCTTTCCATTCTGTTTCACTAAGCGGATTGTTTTTCCAAAATGGAACAGTCGGGTAAGAAGTGTAGCGAGGACCGGGTATGTTATATTTTTGAAGAAGTTGAACGTTATTCATTGGGCAAATGTAGATTCACTTTTTTGTTGAAAAAATGACTACAATCAAGTTTTACTTAAACTTTAAAAAGTCTATATTTGTAATAACAACGAAAACCATGCTAGATAAATCACATAAATATGTAACATGCTCAACCTGTATGTCACGATCTTCATCTTTACTAGGCGGTTTGTGCTCAGATGAAGTTTCTAATTTAGAGGGTCATAAGTCTTGTAACTACTACAAAAAAAACCAATCGTTATTTTTGGAAGGCTCTTTTCCTCGTGGTGTATTTTGCATCAACCAAGGAAAGATAAAAGTTTTTAAACGAGGAGATGAAGGAAAAGAACAAATCATCCATATTGCAAAAGAAGGAGAAATGGTTGGTTTCCGAGCAATGTTTAGTGGTGACCCTTACAATGTCGCGGCTGAAACGCTGGAAGAAAGTAACATTTGCTTCATAGCTAAAGACGATTTCTTAAATATGATGGATACCAATGCAACCTTGCGCAATGGAATCATCAAGGAACTATCCAAAGAACTTTCTGATAGAGCTTCTTTCATTACCAATATGGCGCAAAAATCAGTAAGAGAGCGTTTAGCCTTTGCATTGATACTTTTAAAAACCGTTTACGAACCAGAGCCAATCAATCTTTCACGCGAGGATATGGCAAATTTTGTAGGTACTGCTACTGAAACTTTAATCCGTTTATTGAAAGATTTCAAAGAAGAAGGAATTATCGAAGTGCATACGCGCAAATTAACGATTCTCAATATGGATCGATTGGTTGCGATAGCAGGGAAGTAATTAATTAGTGTATACTTTATTTAATAAATGCAAAAGAGAATTGTCAAACTTGATTATAAATTTATTATTGCAATTCTATTCATTTACGCTTGTGAACTTCTTGCTAATTATTTAATAAAAACATACACTTCATTTCATTCTGGCAAAGACGGAGGAATGGCAAATGCTGCAGTATTACACATAATAATTTGTTATATTTTCTTTTTAATAATTAGACCAAATATTATTTCATTGATTGGAATAGGTGGTTTTGTAGGGATTTTATCTTGCGTAATATCTATTTTTTTTAGCGAGAGTATGAATTCTGATTTATTTGAATGGTATAATTGGATGTTATTGAATCAATTTATAGCTGCATCAATTGCTGTATTAATTGGTTTTGTTTATTGGTTTATAATTAAAAGAATTGAAGTTTAATAAAATTGGTTTGAAGTTTTAATTTTATAAACATATTTTAAATCCCACCTAATCAATTCGTTCTTATCAGTAAATGGTTGTAGCGAACGTGGCTAAAATTGTTTGTCACAAATGCACAGTTGAAAATTAACACATTGATCATTAGTACATTAAACCATTAGCACATTAAATCACACTCCAGCCAATCGTTTAATTATTTCTTCTTCACTTGGTAGGTATTTCGCATATTCTAAAGGTAGCTCTTCATAGCGATTGAATGTAGCAACACCAAGCGGATCTTGATTACTTGATAGCATATATTCTACCATCATTCGGTCTTTATTTCTACAGAGAATAATTCCAATTGTTGAGTTGTGGGAGGCCTCTTTAATTTCTTTGTTAATCAACTCCATATACCATTTAATTTGTCCAATGTCTTTGGGTTCAAAATCCCTTGCTTTGAGCTCTAAAACAACGTAGCAATTTAACTTAATATTGAAAAACAAAAGGT
>JBILQY010000280.1:0-4031 GCA_044372955.1 Crocinitomicaceae bacterium
CAGCACTTGTTTTTAAAAATGACGAACAAATTGAATTCAATAAATCAAATCAGTATTCATTAATCGAAGCCTTACAGAAAGATGAATTTAGAAAACAACCGGATGTTTACTTAGAGAACTTACTACAGCAATCAAGAACAAATTATTCAATTGATAAAAGATTCGTTTCAAATAAAATTAGAAACACAAATTTTCGATATTTTTATCCAGAACACTTGGTTGGATTTATTGAAGGTGATTCCTTCAGAAGAAAAAAAATAGAATCTATCGTACAAAATATTTCTAGTCATGCAGAATTACATAACCAATTAAATTCGCGAAACTTTTTACTTGATTATTTCAAACAAAATTCGAAAGATGGATTAATTATTTTCAACAATAGACTAGAAGCAATCTACATAAATGAAGCAGTAGGAAATTTGATAAGGGTAAAATTTGAGGCATATCCTGTATCCTTGTCTCAAACCATTCAATTTTTCCATTCTGACGATTTAAACGAACTTTTTAAAGTTACTTCTGATGCGTTAGAAAGAAAACTTCCCAAAATAACTACCCAGCATCGTGCTAATTCGCTAAATAAAGGCATTGTTTGGATTGAAAGCAATATCAGTTTTACTTACGATGAATTTGGTGCTTTAGACAAAGCCTTTGTGGTTTCTAGGGATATAACAAGCACAAAAGAATTAGAAGAAAAACTCCAATATGTTTCTAAAAGAAGAAAAGAAATTGCTGAGCAATTAATTGAGGAGAAAGAAAAGAACAAAGAAGAATTATACAATGAACTGCATGATGGAATTAATCAGTTGCTCTTTGCAGCCAAATTGAACATTCAAAACTCGGGAATAAAGGATGTTTTACTTGATAACGCGCAAGAAAAATTAAAACTCGCAATTGAACACATCCGAAAAATTGCCTTGGAATCTACCACTCAATTCGTTTTCAATGATAATTTCCTCACAACAATTACAGATTATGTTTTAGGTTTTAATAGTGAGTCAACAACAAAATTTAGAATTGACACCGAAATTCAAGAGCCTCTGATAGTAAATAATCTCTGTAAAAAACATATTTTTAGAATTATTCAACGTTTGGTTCATTTTAGCATAAACACATCGAAATCTAAAAATTGTAGTATCCGTTTTAAACAAATTAAAAATGATTTTGTTATCATTGCCGTTGACAATGGTTTTTTTAATTTCGATTTCCCAACAAGGAGTCATGATTTAAAATCCATTCAAGATCGAATTTATCTCATTGAAGGTTATATACGTTTTTTCAATTTTTCGAATCAAGGTCTTGCCGTCCATATTAAAATAAAATTACATGAATAACAAAATCACTATTTTTCTTGCAGAAGACCACAAATTAGTACGCGATGCTTGGAAATTAACCATTGAAGATGATTCACTTTTTTCAATTATTGGAGAATCTGAAACAGGAAGCGAGGCACTTTCTTTTTGCTCTGCAAATAAGGTAGATGTGATTATCATGGACATAAACCTTAAAGACGGAAGCTCCATTGAGGTGATAAAAAAAATGATTGATACCATTCCAAATGTTAAAATCATTGTTGTATCGATGTTAAATGTTTATTCTATCATTAAAGATTTATACAAAGCTGGAATTAAATCATTTTTAACAAAAAATTCCAGTAAGGAGGAATTAATTGAAGCGATAAAAAAAGCATTTAATAACGAGAAATATTACAGTACTGAAATTTCTCAATTGCTTCTAGAACGCGATAATGAAACTATTAATACTCTAAACTCAAGAGAGTTAAGAATTATTCAATTGATTTGTGAAGGACTTTCGAATAAAGAAATTGGAATGAATATGAAAATGTCTGAAAAAACCATAGAAGGCTACAAAACTAAAATATTTAAAAAACTGAAAGTTTTTAATAACCTAGGAATTTACAGTTTTGCACAAAAAAATGGATTAATTAATAGCTGAATTTTTTGAAAAATGGGTTAACCCTTATGATTAAACAAGTAAAACTTTGCGAATTTATTATCAAAAATAGAAATTTCTTTTTTTATTCGTTTGGTTAACTCTAACTGCTTGTTAATAGTGTGGTTAATTTTTTGTTTTTAAATAATTGAGTCATAGTTAAAGTAAATAAATAAAATTAAAAATTAACTTCTATGAATTATTTGGAAAGTGAATTATTCGAACAGGTAAAAAGCGATAATTTAATCTATAATTTCATTAATAACATAGTTCTTGATGGAACATGGTATTGGGATTTGGAAAATCCAGAAAATGAATGGATGTCTTCTAACTTCTGGTCCACGCTAGGCTATGATCCAGCTGAAATGCCACATAAATCAAACACTTGGCAAAACATCATACATCCAGATGATTTTATTACAGCTAAGGAAAACCTTATAAAACATTTTGAAAATACAGAATATCCTTACGATCAAGTAGTACGCTACACGCATAAAAATGGAAGCACAGTTTGGATTCGCTGCAAAGGAATTTGTATTCGCGATAAAAATGGAAAACCCATTCGAATGCTCGGTGTACATATCAAAGTATCTGCATTGATTTTAAACCAATTAGAGGGTGTTAAAGAACAAGGATTACAAGATAATGCCACAGTGTTATCCGATGTGTTAAATGGCAAATTGAATCAAAAAAATCAAATTCAGTCAACAAAAAATCTTCATCAAGCCAATTTAGATTCTAATAAAAAGGAAGAAAATGAAAACTTTTTAATATCTAAAGGTCACTCTTTCAAAGAATTATCAGAAGAAACCAAATCACTTGTTAAAAAAGAAGTTTACGGAAAAAATTATCAAAAATATCCTGCAGAATTGGTAGGTTTCCTGTTTTTAGATCGAGAAAATGAGCCAAGAATTGGATCCTTTATTTCAGATGTATCTGAACGAATAGATTTGAAAGAACTTCTGAAAAAGCGCGACGAGTTACTATCGTTGTTAGCAGACAATTCCTCTGATACCTTATTGATTTTTAACGATAAATTTGAATTAACCTACGCAAGTCCTTCATTTGAGAGAATTACAGGAAAGAAAATACTAAAATTTCCGATTCGTGAAACAGAAGCTTTGGATTACATACACCCAAATGATTTAACGTTTGTTTTTGAATCCTATTTAAATGCAATAAATAATAACAACAAAGATTTAAGTATTCAACACCGAGCAATTCATGCCATTGAAGGTGATATTTGGTTGGAAGACTATGCTAACTTTGAATACGATGAAAATGGAAAACATCAAAAAACATTTGTTATTTCGCGTGATATTACGAAGCGAAAATTATTAGAAATTAAACTTCAAGAAGAATCTGATAAACGTAGAAAAATTGCTGAACTTCTTATTGAATCTAAAGAAAAAGGAAAGGAAGAATTATACAAAGATTTACACGATGGGGTAAATCAATTACTTTTTGCATCAAAATTAAGTTTAGAAAATTCAGGTGTAAAAGACAACAAAAACATTTCCGTTGCACTTGATTACCTAACAACCGCTATTGAAGAAATTAGAAAAATTGCTTTGGAATCAACTTCTCAATTTATTTTTACAGATTGCTTTGTTTCTGCCCTGACGGATTATTTTATGAAAATAAATTTCACATCTGTATTGAAGTTCTCAGTGGATTCTAGTATCTATGAGTCGATTTTTATAAATGAAACGATACGAAAACATATTTTTAGAATTTGTCAAGAATTAGCGCAAAATGCCATCAAACATTCAAAGGGTACTAAAATGTCTTTTCGTTTTTGTCACAAAGATGGATATTTAACACTTATTGCAAAAGACAATGGAATAGGTCTCAAAAATACAAAAGAAGATGGTATTGGCATAAAAAGCATAAAAGATCGCGTTTACTTGATGAACGGAAATGTTCGTTTTTTCCATCATCCTTTTCAAGGTATGGCAGTTTACATCGAGGTTAAATTGGTCTAGTCTAAATTGTAATTGTTAACTCCATTCATTACTACAAATATAAACAAGGGAAAACCCTTTTATTTTCTACCTTACCCCCTCAAAACTATTGATTTA
>JBILQY010000238.1:0-4609 GCA_044372955.1 Crocinitomicaceae bacterium
TTTTTTTCTGATAAGTAAGCTTCGTAATCTTCTTCGCTGATAAGTACCTCTTCGCGTTGCATCAATGACAACCACTTGTCCATTTTCGTTTTAAACGGATGATTTTCAAACGGTCCGAAATCGCGGTATGCTTCCATTATGATTTGAAAAGCAATGTTTTCAATCACTTGAATGCTGTTTTGGTCGGGATGAATACTGCACAATTCCGCTTGGCATATAGTACCTTCCACTTTTTTGATGGTAATTTTTAAAAGATCTGACATACTTTTTTGTTTTAAGTGTTTTTAAATCCCTCCCATATCATACGCTGCTGATTCCCAGGTATCACCCTCGTTTAAATCGCTAATCAAACCTAAATTATTCAGTTCAATTTCGTGGATAACAACTGGGAGTAAATTATTCTTTTTTGTTTCATTATAGTCCCAATCGTCTGCTGGTGGGTAATTTTTTTCTTCTACTACTTTTACGCTTTTTACGAAACGAGAACAATTTTCATTGACCCAATCCGAGTCGAGAATTTCGTCGATGGAAATGAGTTCACTGATTGCAGAGGGTTCTCCACTGTTTCTTGTTTTCTTCCATAAAGCTTGCAAAACAAAGTTTAGCTTTTCAGGAATGTAACACTCATCTTGGTGAATAATAGTGGTTTTCAAAAGAATTTTTGTTTCATCTTTTGAAATGAGCTGATGCTTAAAGATTGCTGACATGATTGGTTATTGGTAGTTTAAAATTAAGTATTTCCTCCTCTGTTATATGTTTTAGTTGCTCACCATCAAATCCTTCTAAATCCTGTAAACTATTTATTTCATAACCATAAGCATCTGTTCCAGAAATAAAATTGCCTTGATGGTCGTAATACAATTCATACATATTGTGTCGGTAGTGAATGTTGTAAACGCTTGAGGAGTCACCGTATAAGGAAATAGAGAGTGATTCAATTTGTCCAATGGCATTTTTAATAACACAAGCATAGTCTTCTCCGTTTTTCAAAGCATAGTTTTGAATGGTTTGTAAAATGTTTTTCGCGCCAAAACAAGATTCTTGAAGGGTTAAAAATTCAGAGAAATGAGTACTGTTGCTATGGATGGTAAAAGGTATTTCGCCAAACGTAGCAACATGTTCTTTGATGACAGTTTCCCAATCCTCTTTTTCGGCTGTGTAGTTTTTTACTTGTATGTTTTGGGTCATGATTTTACCTAATTTGGTATCAACCATTGAAATTATAGAAGAAATTTTACATTCAACTATTTATTATTTAAGCTGAATTTTCACCTTCCATTCTTGCTCGTCTTCATAACGCAGGATCGGCTCACACGAAAAGGAATCAATGTACTGTTGCGCTCTCCTTTGAAGTTCATTGATAAATGCCTCTTCGTATTCAAAAACTTCAAAAGTGAGTTGAGTAGGTAAGGAGTAATCCCAATAATTGTTAGGTAAACGCGGCCAAGCAGTCGTTAAGATTTCAAGTCCAACTTCGCGTTGGATGTTATTCATTATCTTAAAATTTTTCATTTCTATTTCCATCACTTTTTCACGAAGAATTTCCAAGTTGTCAACAGTCATGGGCATTTCTCCATCAAAATGACACGCTTCAAACAATTGTCGGCTAAAAGTTTGATAATCGGGATTCGAGCGAAATTCGTCCATAACGGCTTGGTTGCGGGTGTATTCATCTGCTAATGGACCTGAATAAGTAACTTTAGGCAAGACCACTTTTTTTTCTGCAAATCCTTGTTGCTTGAATTGTTGATACGCCTCGATTGCTTCTTCGGAAATACCTTTCGCTGCACAAAGCGCTTCCATGGCGAAAAGCAAATTGAAATCTTTGGGTTGGTAGGCTTCAAAACCCATGACATACATTTCAACTTCCTTTTCCGATTTGCTGATGATTTCTGGAAACCAAACGTGGTGTTCTGTTTTCATATTTCGTTGTCTAATTGAGCTTAATAATGACTTTCATATTTTCTCCGGAAGGATTTTACTTCTACCAACAGCGAAGACTCAATGATTTTTTGTGAAGTTGAGCGTTGTTTGTAAGTAGTGGTTAATGTCCATTGGGTTATTTTATTTTGCATAGAAATTACGTTAAAAAATACACCTCTAAAATAAAAACAAATCCGATAATAGGAGGGAAGCGGGGGAGAAATTACGATTATCCTTAAGTTTGAATTTTGAAAGAAAAGGAAGAGAAATTAATTTTTTTGATGGTATCAATTCATATTTCCCATCCACTCAACAATTCAGTTGGTTTAGAAAATTTGATTTTTAATTACAAAACCCAATGATGATATGGATTACATCCATTTTAAAACAAAAAAGTCGCCATTGATTTTGACGACTTAATTTGTGAATTTTTGAATTATGATTACTCAATTTTTGAATTGGCTTTTATGAACCAACTGGCAATTTAGTTTTTTCTTGTGTTGTTTGCAATTGAAGATAGCGCTCTAAACTGTTCAGCAAGAAACCTAGTGAAAACCACAATAAGGAAACCAAAAATTGGAAATAGAACTATAAATTCGACTCCCGATTCCATAAATGGTAAACCTATTTGATAAGATAAGGTATTTGCTTCATCACCTAAAATGATGGTTGTAAA
Organism: Crocinitomicaceae bacterium; assembly: GCA_044372955.1. GTDB lineage: Bacteria > Bacteroidota > Bacteroidia > Flavobacteriales_D > Crocinitomicaceae > UBA952. Next base: position 2,600 of record JBILQY010000238.1, read on the forward strand.
AAGAGAGATAAAAAACCCTACAATTCCAATCCAAGTACCGATCCATTCGCCAAAAGTTTGAATCAAATGAGAAAAAACAGGAGTTGCAACAAAATCATCACCTTCAGCGGATGTTGCTTTTACTTTAGTTCTGCGATCTAACCATAACTGAAAACTAACCCAACCTGCGAAAGCTACAACAATCCATACAAGTAGGAACGAAATGATGAATTTTGCTGGTGATTCAAAAATATTATTGTCAACCGCCATATAAAAAACATAAAGTGGTGCTACTAAATTGATAATAGCCAATAATACATACAACCAACTAAACGGTTTTCGATAAAGATGTCCATTATCAATGTAGTTTAGATAAGGCTTAATAAAGGTAAAAAACTTATTCTCCATTTTTAAAAATTTAAATTTCCCTACTCATTTGGCTTTTCAGATACGCCCCGTTTTGTGTTGTTTCTGGACTCAACTTTAAAATCAAGAATTAATTATCAAAAGAATTTTATCTACATTTTACCCTTCTTACTTTATAAAAGGAACCAATTCAGCCTTAATTTTATCATATTCCTCTTGCGTTATCAATCCTAAGTCTAACTTATCTTTTGCTTTTTTCAGTTCTGCTAGTGCTTCATCACTTGTCATTCCTGAACCTACTATTTCCCCTGTTGAAAGTGCTGTTTCAAAATTGGTTACCATATATCCGTCTCCAAAACCTATCATTCCTTTCATCTTTAGAGAAATATAAAAACCTGTTCTTTTAGTTCCGCTTATTGTTATCTTTTTGATTTCTGCATCATGTCCTGCTGACATAGAATTTGCTGCAACTATAGGGGTAATAATCCCATCACCTGTAAATAGGTATGAGTAATATCTTCCTGCTGAAGGTGTTCCTATTTTTACTTTATCTCCTACTTTGTAAATGTATCCATCTTTTGATTCGTAAGCGTCTAAATCTCTCTCAGACAAGGGTCGAGATTGCAATTCACTTACTTCTTTATGTGTCAGTTGATTTTGTGAAAAGCAAATTGTGTTTAGAAAAAGTAGAGATATAAATATTTGATTTTTCATTTTGTTTTTAATTAATGTTATTGGTTTATTACTTGGTGATATTTTATTTCAACATAAACTGATAAGCAGTCTTACTATTCCCCATATTAAAGACATAATAATCATCATTACAATGAGATTCATTGACCCTAATTTTGACAGTGCTTGCTTTTAGAAAATCAGTTTTCATTTCGTGGGTTGATAAATCATCTAAGAAAAAAATCGTTGAATTATTCGTTGATATTGAGCCCTCTATTTGGTACTTCTTAGGCGTTTCTCCGATATAAAAAACAATATCAACTAATGGATTGTCATCACAATGATATCCTCCTGATAAGTAGAATGCTACTTCTTTTACAATTTGTTTTTTAGGAGATTGATTTACATTTTCATTGAGTAATGCCTTTGCTCTAGTTAAATTTTCGGATTCACTTCCTTTGGAGTTCATCAATTTTCTTAATACTAATTTTGAATCTATTCCTAACTCTTCCTCTTTAACAACTCCCAGTCCATATTTTGAAAATACTTTAAAATATCCCTTTCCTATTGAATCATTGTAATTGCATCGAAAATAACCGTAGATAACAATAATTTCATAACTGAATACAGTTAATCTTCCTTTATCAACACATCCTTTAATTCCAATAGAATCATACATAAAGATTGAGCTTTTCGTCTCCATTACAGTTAAGATGCTATCATTAATTAATTCTCATGGCATTTCTTTTTCTACTTCTAAAGTTTCTAGTTTTAATATTGCTCCATTATTTTCTGATGTGTAAGCAATTTTAAAAGGATCATCAAAATCATTTTTTACTGTTTTGAATACCCATTGTCCAAATGCAGAATTAATGCAAAGAGTTAATCCTAAAAGAAGTAATATCTTTCTCATATCATTTAATTTTCCACAAATCTCACTCCTCCTTCCGACAACTAAAGTCAATTTAAAATAACTACTCAAAATTTTTCAGA
>JBILQY010000239.1:0-4582 GCA_044372955.1 Crocinitomicaceae bacterium
TTGTGTAAAATTGACAGAACGCTATATTACAGATAGACACTTGCCAGATAAAGCGATTGATGCGTTGGACGAAGTAGGTTCTCGTGTCCACATGACGAATATCAATGTTCCACAAGAAATTTTGGACATCGAAGCGCAAGTTGAAGCATTGAAAGATCAAAAAGCAGAAGTTATCCGTTCGCAACAGTATGAAAAAGCTGCTGAGTTAAGAGATAATGAACGCAAGTTACAAGATCAATTAGAAGCAGCTAAAAAACGGTGGGAAGAGGATTCTAAAAACAATAAAGTTGTTGTGACTGAAGAAAATGTTGCAGAAGTTGTTTCCATGATGTGCGGTATTCCTGTTACGAAAGTTTCACAATCAGAAACTGGTAAATTGGTTAAAATGGCTGAGTCTATTCGCGGAAAAGTGATTGGACAAGATGAAGCTGTTGATAAAGTGGTAAAAGCAATTCAACGTAATCGCGCAGGTTTAAAAGATCCGAATAAACCAATCGGTTCGTTCTTTTTCTTAGGCCCAACAGGAGTTGGTAAAACACAATTAGCGAAAGTTTTAGCGAAAAACCTTTTTGACTCAGAAGATTCTTTGATTCGAATTGATATGTCTGAGTTTATGGAGAAATTCTCTATCTCTCGTCTAGTTGGAGCGCCTCCAGGATACGTTGGATATGAAGAAGGTGGACAGTTGACAGAAAAAGTACGCAGAAAACCATATTCAATTGTGTTGTTAGACGAAATAGAAAAAGCGCATCCAGATGTGTTTAATTTATTGTTGCAAGTGTTAGACGATGGTCATATGACAGATGGTTTAGGACGAAAAATTGACTTTAAAAACACGATTTTGATTATGACTTCCAACATTGGAGCACGTCAATTGGCTGATTTTGGAACAGGAGTTGGATTCGGCACAAAATCACAAGAGGATGCCAAAACAGAAAACTCTAAACTTGTCATTCAAAATGCATTAAGAAAAGCGTTTTCACCAGAATTTTTAAATCGTGTTGACGATATGATTATGTTCAAATCGCTTGGTAAACCTGAGATTTTGAAAATTATCGACATCGAATTAGAGAAGTTATATCAACGTATCAATGGTTTAGGTTATCAAGTTGAACTTTCAGAAAAAGCGAAAGACTTTATAGTTGAGCGTGGCTACGATGAGAAATTTGGTGCACGTCCATTGAAAAGAGCGATTCAGAAATACATTGAAGATCCACTCGCTGAAGAAATCATTAATTCAAGTTTGAAAGAAGGAGATACGATTTTACTTGATTTAGAAGATGGTAAAGAGGAACTATCAGTGGTTATCAAAAAATCGAAAGCTCCGAAGAAAACAGCTGAATAATAACTACTTATAAATTAAAAACGTCTTAGTAATAAGGCGTTTTTTTTATGTAAAATAAAACGCAAAAAAAATCAAAATCGACTCAATGCTAACAGCAATTCATCCAAAACTTCCAATGAGAGACAAGTTAATTACCCGCAATTTTTATTGTGATAAGCTCGGTTTTAAATTGATTGGTTTGGATCATTTTGATGATTATTTAATGTTGAAACGAGATGAAATTGAACTTCATTTTTTTAAGTTTGTCACTTTAAATCCAACAGAAAATTACGGACAGATATATATTCGTTGTCATAGTATAGAAGAGTTTTACAAAGAGTTAATTGCTAAAAAGGTGACTATTCATCCAAATGGTGTTCTTGGTTTGAGACCTTGGGGAATAAAGGAATTTTCTATTCTTGATCCCGATTTGAATCTATTGACATTTGGAGAGCAAGTTGATAAATAGATTTCTAGTTTTTTTTAATTTTTAAATTCAGTTTATTTCAATTCTTTTGATTTTTCCATGCCAATAAATACAATACAGCAAGTGACTTTTGGTTTTCCCATTTTTCAGCTATTTCAAGCATTTGCGCTTTTAATTTCACGTTTGGGTTAAGTCCATAAAGAGAAGTCATTACTTGTTTGAGGTGAAAATCATCGAAAGGGAAAACACAGGGTCTTTGCAACGTGTAAAGAAGAATCATATTCATACTCCAATTTCCAACACCTTTTATCTTGGATAATTGTGAAATCACTTCCTCATCTGTCAATTTATTGAAATCAAGATTGTTAGTACCCCAGAATTCAATTAAAGATAAAACTGATTCATACTTTCTAGCTGAGATTTTTAGTTGTGACAAACCGTGTTCTTCAAATAAATGAAAGTTTTTAAGCGTTAAATGTTCAATTCCCGAACGTTCTAAGGCTCTAGCAAAGATTCTTTTAGAACTTCTGTAGTGAATTTGTTGTTCAATTATACAACTTACTAAATCATGAAAAACGTCTCCAGTTGAGAGTATAATTGGCTTTTCAACTTTAGAGATTATTTCCGAAAGAATCGGATCTTTTTGAGCTAAAATGCTTTCGTTTTCACTATTCATTTTTCCGTTTATCTTCTTTTTTTAACAATATGTAATTTTAATTCTTTTGTATTGCAAGAACATAGCAAGAAAACAAGGAATAATTAGGTTAAGTATTTCAACGCTAAATTCTATTTTTAAACCTTTAGAAGGATTACCTTAAATTTACTTTTCAGTAGCTTTAATGCAATCCATTACTTTTTCTACCATCAATTTTGAACCAACATAGTATGGAACTCGTTGGTGTAAACGTTCAGGTCTAATTTCCAAAATACGTTTTCTACCTGTTGTTGCCAAACCACCAGCTTGTTCTGCAATAAACGCTAATGGATTACATTCGTATAGTAACCTTAACTTTCCTTCTGGAGCACTCAAAACATCTGGATAAATGTAAATTCCTCCTTTGATTAAATTCCTGTGAAAATCAGCTACTAATGAACCAATATATCTTCCAGAGTAAGGCATTCCAGTCTGGTTTTCTCTACTTTGACAATAGTTTACATAGTCTCTTAATCCTTGTTCACATTCAAAAATATTGCCTTCATTCATAGCATATAAACGACCAATTTCAGGCATTTTCATAGCTGGATGAGAAAGACAAAATTCACCAATTGATGGATCTAAAGTAAAACCATTTACACCTTTTCCCGTTGTATAGACTAACATCGTGGAAGAACCATAAAGCACATATCCAGCAGCAATTTGAGCTGTTCCAGGTTGCAGCATATCTTCTAATGTTGCCTCAGTTCCAATTGGAGAAACACGTTTGTAAATCGAAAAAATCGTTCCAATTGAAACATTCACATCGATGTTACTAGAACCATCCAATGGATCGAAAAGCACAATGTATTTTCCATTTTTCGATTGCTCACTTTTGAAAGCAACAAAGTCATCATTTTCTTCCGAAGCAATTCCACACACTTCGCCGCCTTGTTCAAAAGCATTGATAAAAGCTAAATCAGCAACAACATCTAATTTTTGTTGATCTTCTCCTTGTACATTTTGCCCACCTTGTGCACCAAGAATGTGATCGACCAAACCTGCTTGACGAACGTCTCTAGAAACGATTTTAGAAGCAACAGCGATATCATTCAGTAAACGAGAAAATTCGCCAGTTGCAAATGAATAATCTGCTTGATTTCTTAAGATAAATTCTTGGAGTGTAATTAACTTAGACATAAATTGAAGTTGGTTTAAACAAAAAAGCCCGTCAATTGACGGGCTAACTAATTAATTAAAATTACATGGAGAAAATACTGCTTGTTTCAGATTCTGACATTGTTTCGATTGGATTCAATATCAAAGCTGGAATCAATGCGTCATTTGTAATAATGTATTGTTCGTAATTGCTTGAAAGTAAATTAAAAAAACCTGTGTTACTTAAATTCATAATTGCAATCAAATCAGCATCAACACTTGTAGCATATTTTACTACTTCTTTATCAAATCCACTGCTTGGAATGATGGAAGTTTTAAGGCTAATTCCTCTTTCTTGGAAAAATTTCTGAGAAAAAGTTATGTTTGAAACTACTTGATTTCTTAAGTATTCGTCGCTTTCGTCTGGCGTAACAACGTGAACTTCCGAATTAAAATATTTTGCAAGGTTCGCAACAACCGCAAGTTTTTGTTTTGTTTCTTTATGTAAATCCATAGGAACAACGATTAAATCGTATCCTGTTGGTTTAATTTTCTTTTCTTTTTCTTGTACGATAATGAAAGGAACTGGAGAACTTGTTACCACTTTTAAAGCGTTGCTTCCAGTTATGTGTTGCCATCCATGAGCGCCGTGTGTTCCCATAATGATTAACTCAGCCATGTGTTCAGCAGCAAAACCACCTATGTCTTCAAAAATACTTCCGATACGAACGTTAGGAACGATTGTAATTCCTTGGTTGCTGTGTTTTTCAACTATAGCTTCCAATTTTTGAATTGATTCTGGAATTTGAGATTCTTTAGAAACAACATGTAAAAGTTGAATCGTTGCTTCCAAAGGCTTTGCAGTTACAATCGCATGCTCTAATGCAATGTCAGCTACGGAAGTAAAATCGTGAGGAACAATAAAAGTTTTAACGCTCATAAAATTTGGTTTTTGCAAATTTAAAAGAAACTCAGAAAGTAAAGCCAAATTTTTTACCTTTATTTTCGTTCTTAACATAAACGTAAACAAAAGACACGA
>JBILQY010000241.1:0-4566 GCA_044372955.1 Crocinitomicaceae bacterium
AATCGTCAATAGATACAAAAATTTCTATAATTTTATCCTTATTAATCATGGCGAATTGTTTTGTTAATTATTTGATATTCAACACATTAAATATACAAAATAATTCGCTTGATTAGTATTAATCTTCAACTTTTTATATCGAACTCACGTTAAATTACGTAAATATTTGTAAATGAATAAAGAACAAATTGACATTTTCGAAAAATTCAGGAAATTAACTTTGAGCTTTCCTAATGAGATACTTAAATCCAAAATGCACTCGGTTTGTAATGAACAGTTGGAGTATTTGGCAGATGAGTTACTTCTCCTAAGTGAAGAAATTCTCTCACAGGTCTCAGCCTATGGCGTTTGCTTGTACCTGCAACATGGCGGAGACTTACAAACCGAAAAAAACAACGACTACATTCTTCATGATTTGTTTCTGCATGAAGGCCATCAGAATGCAGGACCTATTTTTTATCGGGTCCGTGATCTAGTTCAGGAATTGAGTGCTGCGCTTACAGATAAACAAATCGAATTATTTAATAGCGAATCGGAAATCAATAAAAAACTTCAGGAATTAGCTGCTTTCAGAAATGCCCTCATGCATGGTTTTTTTAAATTGCCGTCGGAACGAAATTTTGACCTAGTTAAAAAAAATCATGTAATACTTGAGAAGCTACTCAATCATTATGCAATATTCAATCATGAGGGAGCTTTCCATTTTTGGAAAAACGAGGGTTTTAGCGGACATTGGAACATTCAGGATAATGATGATTGGAATTACTTATCGGGCAAAAACGTTACTCTATTTGAAAAGCTGGCAAGCTTAGCAAAAGACGAGTTGCATTCTCCTGATTTTGTGAAGGCCGTTTCTGTAAGTCATGAACCAAAGGTCGAATTTGAAAAGAAAGCGGATTTAGAGGGTTTTATTTCATCCGATTTCAAAGAATCATTGTACGTTCAGTTTCATCCTCGACATAAGCAACAACAGGATGAATTTTACGAAAGCACTTATGCTTTGCTTAAACAAAAAGAGAATGTCAAATTGCTTTCCTATACGATTAACGAAAATGGTATTGGTTATACTTCTTATCTTTTGATCCATCACCTTTTAAAAAATCTCGGTCTGCAAACAAATGAAAATGAACCTAAGAAAAAGATAAAAAGTAAAGTCACAGAAATAAAAAACAACGGTAAAAAATTGGTCATTCTCATTAACAACATCCACTGGGTACCCTTTGCATCAGATCATTTCACCTTACTTATGAAGTTTTTTAAAGAGTCTGGGATTTACTTCATGGGTATAGGTTGGGAATACGAGCACCTCAATTCTATTTTCAGTCAGAAATTGGATTTGAGAAAAGAGATAAATACCATACCCGATGCTACAGAAATTGATTTGCTTATAAAAAATCACACGCGTCACAGAGGTCCTTATAAAAACGAAAAGGAATATGATGACCTTAAAAGTTTGATCGATCTAATTTGCGAAAGATTAAAAGATGAAAAGACTGTTATCGCGCGCCATTTGGCAGACGAAGAAAACTTGGACATTGAACTCATAAACGAAGCTCTTTATATTTTATATCCCCACTTCAAATATGATCAAAGTGGCAATGATAATACATTCATTAAAGATGATTTAGATGAGTTATATGGTTTTCCGAAAACCCAAACTGAAACCAGTTCCATTTTTTTAACCTTGGGCAGAAGAGATATTGACCTCGAGTACAAACATAAAATGCTGAAGCCATGAAGAATTATTTTGAAGAGTTTTATAAGCGTTATGAAAAATTAAAAAAAGACCTAGTAGAAATTGTTGGTGATTTGTCCTATGAAGAGAATCTCAAGAACGCAATAGTAAATCAACATCAATTACTGAATAACCTCTTTATGGCTGGACTCGGTATGGGAACCCTTTACCTACGCATGGGGGCAGTGCTTATGATTGCTGAGAAAACAAATAAATCAGCTGATGAAAGTGATGTGTCGTTTTTGAAAATTTTCGCCGAAAAAATAATATATAAACTACCTGCCGATGGCGATTGGTTAGAAATTTGGAAAAATTTTCTTGAAAAAGATAAACAATGCAAATGGAATGAGATTATTTCTAAATCTACTCAACCCAAAATTCATGATGCATTCGTGTCATTAAGAAACGACATCGCTCACCAAAAGATTGTTATAAGTGAAACATCTGATTTAAGCGAAATCCAAAAAGCATTAAAAACGCTTGATGCAATGAGCTCTTTTCGAACACAATTTGAGCAGAGCATAATAAGTATTGAAAACAATGAGGTCTATTTTCAATACAAAAGCGATAAAGAAAAACTGAAGATTTCTCCTTATGTTCAAATAAACAAGTCCAATGAACCAGACGAAGTAGGTGTATTGCCTTATTTATTTCAAGGTAGGTATTATAAAGGTGCCAAATTTATAAATCCCGAAGGTACTGAAACAAAAGAACAAAAAGACGAGGCTGTTGATGATACCTTTGAAAAAATCAAGAGCAATATTTCCCGCTTCAATGGTGATAAATCGTTTAATTTCGCTGAAAAAATCAACAATTACAACGAATGGTGCATCGGTAGGGAAGAGGAAGTAAATTCCATCTTGAAGTGGATAAACAATGCTGAAACAAATAAAAATGTATTGCCCATTTTCGCACCTGCCGGTTTGGGAAAGGGAGCTTTGGTCGCGGAAGTTATTAAAAATTTAAAAGAAAAGAACATTAAGCACCTTTTCCATTTCTGTGGTTCAGGGGCGGCAAATAATTTACAAGCTATTCTTTACCATTTGATCATTGAAGGAAATGAAAAAAAATATTGGAATACTCATTCACTAAGCACGAAATTTCAAAACAGGCTAAATAGACTACCTTCCCAATATACAGATGTGATTGAGCTTTTTCAGACTTTAATGGTATTGGAAAACGAAACTTCTGAAAATGAAATTTCAAATGCACTTAAAAATCCTAATCCTGATGGCAGATTCAATGCAATCTATTATGTCTTAAAAAAAATAATAAAAAAGAACGATAAAAATCAACTGGACGAATTATTGAATCAATACTATATAACCGCAAAAGGCTTGATAGATTCAAGAGGGCATAATTTACAAACAGATTATTACAATTACATTTTCGATATTCATTTTAGCTTGACGAAATTTGGATTAAAATCTGATTTGTTGGAATTGGTTCCGAATGAAAATCGAGAACTATCTAAAAAATTTATTCAACCATTAGTCATCATTATCGACGGACTCGATGAAGCCGCAGTATCCGACCACAGCAAACGCATCTCAGATTGGTTTTATACCTACGATGATAAGGGAGAGCGCAAAGAAAAATGGATGTCACCTGAACATATTAAATGGATTTTTACTTATCGTCAAACGACAAAAGATAACAAAGAAGGGTTCCAGTTTGATTACCACGAGTTTAATACACATGAACTCTCCGAAGTTCAGCCTCTAAAAGGATTAACGGAAGAAGCTGTAAAAAATGGAATAGCGAAAAGTTTTGAAAAACACGAACCTTCCTTAACAAAAGAATTTATTGATACAATCATTAAAAAAGGTGCAGTAAAATGAGTGCATTAGATCCTTCATACCTTCGCTCCATTCGCGATGGAATTATAACCGGCAACATCGAAGCCAACAACAACGAGGCTTTGCCAGATGGTTTGGTTGGTTTGTATGATCAGGAATTATTTCCTCCAACGATGAAATGGAAGGAACGCAAGGAAACGCTTCATTTTTTCTTAGTATTCGCTTTAGCCCAAAAAGAAATCTCAGCTGATTTTGCTGCTGCTATTTTGGGAGATGAGTGGTATAATCTCTCTTATGAGAATACCTCAAAAGAAGAAAAACGACTTCAACGCGTAAATGACTTAATTCAATTGCATAGCAAACGTTTCACAGCAGCAGGTGGAGGAAAATATCTTTTATATCATGATCGGTTTAGGGTGTATGTATTGCAGAAGGTTTCTGAAAAGGATATTGCTGAATTCAATGCCAAGTATATAGGTTTATGTGAAATGGCATCAAAGAATAGTTTAGATAAAGAAGTTCTTTACAGTATAAATTCAGCCTATATAGAATCATATGAATTTAGTCTTGAGTATTTATCTTTTTATATTTGGATCGAGGCTGTGCATGGAGATATAGCAATGAATGAGAAAATTGTGAATTATATTAAGTATGATACAAATTTTTTTAAAAATCAATATGAGTACAGTGGGAGTTTTAAATGGACAATTTCATTTTTATTAAGAGGATTGCATTTAAATGTTCATGATGATGTACTCAAAAAATTAATAATTTATGAAATTTCTTCAATATTAGAGAGTAATTCTAAAAAAATAAATGACTTTGTTAAAAATAAAAAAGCAATTATAAGCGAGTTAGATTATTTGAAAATTGCACTAGAAATTTTAGACGCTAAAGATTTTTATTCCTTTGCTTTAGGTATGTTATTGATGGAAGTAAATAAGGCTAAACCAGACATAAAAACAATTAATGACGTTATTGATATACTAAATAAATTGCCTTTGAGTTCAAAAAATTGGGTGAATTGGTTCG
>JBILQY010000242.1:0-4561 GCA_044372955.1 Crocinitomicaceae bacterium
TGTCTACTTGACAACCATAAAGTGCTGCTAAAATATGTTCTGTTGTATAAACGCGTGCACCTTTAAATTCTAAAGTTGTTCCCCTGTCCGTTGCTACGACAAGGTCTACGTCTGCTTTAATTATTGTTTGTTCGGGTAAATCAATTCGTTGGAATTTATAACCATGATTTTCAGGCGCTGGACAAATAATTACATTTACTTTTTCTCCTGTGTGTAATCCAACACCGCTGATGCTAATTTCTGATTTTAGCGTTCTTTGTTTTTCAGCCATTCACTATTTATTTTGTGTAAGTTCTTTTATTTGAGCTTCTAATTCAGCTACTTTGTTGAGTAAAAAAGGTAATTTTCTGAATCCGAAGTATGATTTTTTAAAGTCATCTAATGGAATTCCAGGTGAACCCATTAATGTTTCTGCTTTTTTGACAGAAGAAGGAATTCCAGATTGCGCAACGATTTTGGTGTCATCAACAATGAATAAATGACCACTGATTCCAGCTTGTCCTCCAATCATAACACGCTCACCAATTTTAGCTGAACCAGCAATTCCAACTTGTGCGGCCATTGCAGAGTTTTTACCAACTTCAACATTATGTGCGATTTGACAAAGGTTATCAATTTTCACACCTTTACGGATAAAAGTCGAACCCATTGTTGCACGATCGATTGTTGTATTAGCACCAATTTCAACATTGTCTTCAATGACAACATTTCCAATTTGAGGTACTTTTTGAAATTCACCTTTTTCGTTTGGTGCAAAACCAAAACCATCTGAGCCAATTACTGCACCTGCGTGAATTATACAGTTGGAACCGACTTTACAATCTTGGTAAATTTTCACGCCCGGATGAATGGTTGTATTGTCGCCAATTTTAACATTTTCACCAATAAACGAATTGGGATAAATCGTGACATTATTTCCAATTGTGGCGTTTTTACTGATATAAGAGAATGCTCCTAAATACATTTCATCACCTAAATTTGCACTCCCATCAATGTAAGAAGGTTGTTCGATTGCAGGAGCTTTTTTGCTTAGGTTATTATAAATTTCTAACAATTTCGCAAAACAAGCATAGGCATCTTCTACTTTTATTAGTGTCAAAGTTGCTGGTAAATCCTGCGATGGTTCGAAAGTTGAATTAACAATACAAATCGATGAACCTGTTTTATAAATGTGTTCTTCGTATTTGGGATTAGCTAAAAAAGAAAGAGCGTTTGCATATCCTTCTTCGATTTTGGCTAGTGTATTAACAGTAACAGAGCTATCTCCAACGACTTCTCCATTCAATAAACCTGCAATTTGCTCTGCTGAAAATTCCATTTTTCAAAAATATAAAAAGTGAGTGCCTAAAATACGCTGTAAGTATTCAATTTATTAACATTTAACTAATACAAAAAGTTACTTACAGTCCACTTTAAACGGTAAAACAAAGCGATTTATTTCAATTTTTTCCTTGTACCAAATTGCATTAGCTTCTATCAGTCTGTTTTTCTTATCTCTGAATTGAATCCAATGTTCTGGTTTAGGTTGAATTGACAAGTTAGATTTCTCGAAATTTAATTTTCCAGTCTTGCGAATTTGATTAAATAACTTGTTTTCATTCACTAATTTAATTGCTTCTTGCTGACACAAAATTAAATCAGTTGTGTCCATAAAAACGAAGTCTTTTTCTTTCGGAAAATAGATGAAACTACCTAAGCCTTCTTTTGTGTTTTTGACTTTAAATGCACTTTTGTCGCCAAATTGAACTTCAGAAATAAAACTATCTTCGTTTAAAGTGACATTACAGTTGAACGTTTTTCCACTTTTCGTTTCACACGTAAAGCGATACACTTTGAAGTGATTGTTTTTCTTACTTTTCTTAAAGTCAACATCACCTTCATTTATGGCTAGAATCAAGTCTTTTTTAGTTAATCCAAGATCTTTCAATTTAACCATTTCATTATCAGAAACAACTAAAATGCGATTGAAGATGGTGTTCTTTACTCTGTTTTCAGGATACCACGCACATCCGCGATTTCCAAAGAAAAAAACGACAAAAATTAACCCAATACCAAAGCCAATTCCGTAATATTTTAAGCGTCTAAAAAAGTTATCCATTTGCTACAAAAAAAAAGCCGAGCGAACTCGGCTTATGAAAATAATTTAAGATTAAAGAATTGCTTCTAATTTTGAAGTCAATGTTGCTTTTGGAACTGCACCAACTACTTTGTCAACAACTTCTCCATTTTTTATGAATAAAATTGTAGGAATACTTCTAACACCAAATTGTGCTGATACACCTGAATTCAAATCCACATTTACTTTACCTATTGCTGCTTTTCCGTCAAATTCACCTGCCATTTCTTCAACAACTGGTCCAATCATAAGACAAGGTCCACACCATTCAGCCCAAAAGTCAACCATTACGGGTTTATCTGATTTCATTACTAACTCTTCAAAGTTCGCATCTGTGATTTCTAATGCCATTTTTTTATTTTTTATTTATTAATACTTCCCTTTTGAGGGGCTAAAATTAGTTCAATTTAATTTAACAATTTAAAAGCCAAAGTTATTTTTTGTCAAAATGTCAGTTATTCTTTAATTCCATTTTCAAATAATGAGCAGTGTATGACTTTTCAGCAAAATCTTTAACAATTTTTTCAGGTGTTCCTTCACAGATAATTTCACCACCTTTCATTCCTCCTTCTTTACCAACATCGATTATGTAATCGGCCACTTTCACAATATCAAGATTATGTTCAATTACGATCATCGTATTTCCTTCATCTACAAGACGTTGCAAAACACCAACCAACAAGCGAATATCTTCGAAATGCAAACCAGTAGAAGGTTCATCTAAAATATAGATTGTTTTTCCCGTTGCTTTTTTTGACAATTCAGTTGCTAATTTGATGCGTTGAGCTTCGCCACCAGAAAGGGTTGTTGATGATTGCCCAAGCGTAATATATCCTAAACCTACGCTTTGGATTGTGGCAACTATACGATGTATTTTAGGATGATGTTCGAAGAAAACAACGGCTTCATCAATTGTCATATTCAAAACGTCTGCTATCGATTTTCCTTTGTAACGCACTTCTAAGGTTTCATTGTTGTAGCGTTTGCCATTACACGTTTCACACTCTACGTAAACATCAGGTAAGAAATTCATTTCAATCAAGCGTAAACCTCCACCATTGCAGGTTTCACATTTTCCTCCAGCTACATTAAATGAAAAACGACCAGGTTTGTAACCACGAATTTGCGCCTCAGGTAATGTTGCATAAAGTAGTCGAATATCATCAAAAACTTTTGTGTAGGTAACTGGATTCGAACGGGGTGTTCGTCCAATTGGACTTTGATCTATTTCAATGACTTTATCCAAATTCTCAATTCCTTTGATTTCAGAATAGGGAAGAGGAGTTCGAATTCCTTTTTGAAGTTCATTTAATAAAATTGGAAAAAGCGTTTGATTTATTAATGAAGATTTTCCACTTCCAGAAACACCGGTAATACATGTCAAAGTGCCAAGTGGAATTGTCAATGTGACATTTTTCAGATTATGACCTGTTGCTCCTTTAAGAACCAATTTCTTTCCATTACCTTTTCTTCTGTTTTTAGGAATTTCTATTGCTAATGAACCGTTGAGGTATTTTGAGGTTAGTGAATTTGAATTTAAAATTTCTTGATAAGTTCCGGCACTAACAATTTCTCCTCCGTGACGACCGGCTGCTGGACCAATGTCAACAACAAAGTCTGCGGCTTCAATCATTTCTTTATCATGTTCTACTACAAGGACAGAATTTCCAGCATCGCGTAAACGTTTTAAAGATTGAATCAATTTAGTATTGTCACGTTGATGTAAACCGATTGAAGGTTCATCTAAAATATAAAGCACATTTTGTAATTCGGTTCCAATTTGAGTTGCGAGACGAATACGTTGTGCTTCACCACCAGATAGACTTTTTGAGGAACGGTTAAGTGTCAAATAATCCAATCCAACTTCGAGAATGAATCCTAATCTAGAACGAATTTCTTTGATAATTTCAGTTGCAATGACCTTTCTGTCGGTATTCAGTAATTCTTCAATCGATTCAAACCATTGCGACAATTCCATTAAATCCATTCCAGCTAAATCGCCAATGTTTTTCTCTCCGATTTTAAAAAACAGCGCTTCTTTTTTTAATCGACTACCATGGCAAGCTGGACAGGTAACTTTATTCATAAAACTTTGTGCCCAACGTTGAATTGCTGCACTACTATCATCAGAGTGTCTAGAAATAAAATTGATAATGCCTTCGAAACGAACCATATAACTATTACTTGTTACCATCTCCATGTCTTCATTTCCATAAAGAATGGTATTCATCAGTTCAGTATCGATTTCGGATAGTGGGGTATTAATCGAATAATCGTTATTTGAGAGAAGGCTTTCAAGTTTTTCAAAAATCCAAGTTTTCTTGTAATCACCAAGAGGAATGAGTCCACCTTGTTTGATTGACTTGGATGTATCTGGAATGATTTTCGTTAAATCGGCCTCTGTAACTTCCCCCAAACCATTGCATGTTGTGCAAGCACCATAAG
>JBILQY010000411.1:0-2828 GCA_044372955.1 Crocinitomicaceae bacterium
CCCTCGGCCTTCTGTAAGTTTGAGTTCTTTTAAAAATTCACCAACTCTGCTGTTTCTATATCTTCGTGCTCTAACGCGTCCTTGATCAAAATCAGATTGTTTAAGTGAAGGATCAACACCATTGAAACTAATGATTTCAATAGATTCAGGCAAAACTCTTATTTCAATAGCTTCTTGTAATTCGTAATTTCTGTGATAAACTGCATTTGCTAATGCTTCTTCAATTGCGTCGTAAGGATAATTCTGAAACCGGTCAGCTTTCTCTCTGTCTGAATATTTTACAACTTTTGTTTTAATGACATTGTTCTTAATATACTCCAAAGCGTCTACTAATTGTTTTTGTATGGTTCCAGCAAATGTTTTTTCTGTAAAATCTTTTGAAAGTCCATTTGGAAACTCAACCAATTCAATGATTGCTCCTTTGAAATAATGTTGAGTTTTCTTTGAAAACATCAATAATCCAACGTTTTTTGGAAATAAATGCTCATTTGCACCTTGACACAAATTCATTTTTTCCGCCAATTCTTGAACCGACATATTTTCACTCTCTTCGTACAATTTGCTCTTTGTCTCTTCGAGGTGCTCGCGCATTAACGATTTACTTAAATCAGAAACAGAAGCAAAATGATTGACTCTATCATCAAAAGGAACTTTGGCAGTTAGGTAATTTAATTCAATTGTTTGCTCTTCATTTGGAACAATACTATTTGAACGAAATCGGATGCGATAATTGTAAACTTTGTGTTTCGATAAAACATTGTCAGGTACTTTATATGGACGATTCGCTCCAGCGGGACACCAAATAACCATTACATTTTTGTTATCGATTTCTTCCATCGAAATTCGTGGGAAATAGGAAGGTTGAATTTGCTTTAAATAATTTAAAAGTTCTTTCTCTACCTTTTCTAAGTTGTTTGGATCAAAACCAAAAACTGGTCGCACAGGTTTTCCATCGTTATCTTCAACGCCAACCACAATATAACCACTTCCTTCGTTTTCAAAATCATTCGCAAAGGCACAAATTGTTTTTAAGATAGCTTCTGGATTCCAACTTTTCTTTAATTCCATACGGGTTCCTTCCACGATTTTTCCTGAAAGTAAATCTTCGATATGGATAAGTAAACTCATTGCTTCGTTAAATTTGAATGAACTAAATTAATAAATTATTGGAACGGAAATTTTCTTTTGAAACCTGAAAGTCGAATTCATTCAATATTTACAATTCAACATTCAAAATTACTTAGAGATTTCAATCTTCAACTTCTTCCCCTTCACTTTTTCATGGCGAATTGTGGCAAGGAGCGATTTCACATTGTCTCTTTTCACAGCTGCATAAGCTGCAAAATCTAGGACGGTAATCAAACCAATTTCTTCTTTCAAAAGATTTCCTTTTTGACCTAAAAAGCCAACGATGTCGATTTTATTGATTTTGTCTTTTTTACCTCCACTGAAATACAAAGTCACCCACGGACTTGCAACTGGATGTGGTATATTTGTTGGCACTTTGAATTCAGCTCGTGGCACTTCCAAATAATCTGGTGTGTTTTCGTCTTTGTTGAGCAATAAATACGATGAACCATTCGCTTTCATTCGCGCCGTACGACCGTTTCTGTGAATAAAAGCTTCTTCACTATGCGGAAATTGAAAATGAACCACATGCTGAATTTCAGGAATATCCAAGCCACGTGAACCTAAATCGGTACAAATCAACGTGTGATAACTGCCATTTCGAAACTGAATTAATGCACGTTCGCGCTCGTCTTGCTCCATTCCTCCGTGGTAAATGATTGAATCGTAACCGTTGTCGTATAAATGATTGCGAACCGATTCTGTAGCTTCTCTGAAATTGCAAAACACAATCGTTAATTCTCCATTGAACGAACACAATAAATCGAAAAGTTTGTCGAATTTATTGCTGTTACGAACGGGATAATTCCAAAAAGTAATCGCAGGATCTTCCGAATTTGCTAAATGATTTACGATTTCAGGATTTCGAAACGCTAAATAATCAGGGAATTCTTTGTGTTCTGTGGCTGAAACCAAAGTCGTAAATTCTAAAGCGTGTAATTCCTGATAAATGTATTTTATTTGATCTTCAAAACCAAATTCCAAGCTCTTATCGTATTCATCTACAACAAACTGCGTAACGTGTGACAAATCCAAAGTATTTCTTGAAATATGGTCGCAAATTCTTCCAGGCGTTCCAATCAAGACTGCAGGCGCTTCTTTCAAACTTTTTTTCTCCACTGACATTGAGTGACCGCCGTAGCACGTCAACACTTTGAAATTTGTTTTCATCGCACGAAAAACACCTTCAATTTGAATCGCCAATTCACGTGATGGTGCTAAAATAACAGCTTGAATTTCTTTTGAATTGGTATCTAACTTCAAAAATAGTGGCAACAAAAAGGCAAATGTTTTTCCAGAACCTGTTTGGGAAAGAATCATTAGGTTGTGCGCAGTTTCACTTTTACTCAAGGTTTCTTGCTGCAATTCATTTAGTTCTGAAAATCCTATATTGGAAAGAACAGTGTCGATTTGTTGTTTTGAACTCATTGTGCAAAGATAGTTGGAGTTCTAGGAATAGAAACTATTGAATTATCAAAGTTTACAAAAGGAATCTGTTTTTATGACTAAAGAATTAAGCTTGTTAGAAAATTTCACAGCAATGCTAAAAATGCCAATTTTAGTTATGTAGAAGGGGTTATTTCTTTAAATTTTTGTATTTCTTTACTTAATAGCATTATTCAAAGTGAAGTGAACAAGTCTTAATATATATTGGATAAACAACGAATTATCATTAAAACAATAATACCGATAAAAAATTT
>JBILQY010000243.1:0-4527 GCA_044372955.1 Crocinitomicaceae bacterium
CACTAATAAATCGTCATCTTCATAAGCGATTTCGATTGGAATATCTTGAGGAATCAGCGTAATTTCGCGCACCGGGTAAGGTAAAACTATCGCTATTTCATCGCCAGGTTTAACTTTATAGTTTTGTTTTACAGCCTTACCATTAACGTGTATGTTTCCGTTTTTTGCTGAACATTGAATTTTGTTGCGCGAAGTGTTTGGAACCCTGTCAATAAGAAACTTATCTATCCGAATTACTTCTTGTCCTGGATCTGCTTTGAATTTATAATGCTCGTATAATTCTTCCTCTTCAATCTCACTATCCGAACTAAATTCTTCAATCATAATTTAATAAACTTTGAAGTTTTACTTGAAACAGACGGTATTGACACAAAATAGATTCCTTTTGTTAAGTTACCAATTTCAATGGATTTTCCAATTTCTTGTTTAACAACTCGTCCAAAACTATCGTAGATTATTACTAATTCTGAATCGCTATCAATATCAACATTAATAGTTTCATTTGCTGGATTTGGATAAACTAAAATCGTTGGTTGTTCTGCTATTTCAGGAACCGATAAAACAGGATCTAAGCCAGTTGAGAAAATTGGACGAATCATCGCCGCACCTGCGAAAGGGGATGTAAGCCAAGTGTTTCCGCCATTTACACTGTATTTGATAGCTTGTGATTTGTCGATATTTCTATCTAAACCAAGGTTTAAACGTTGACCTTCTAATTGTCTCCAACCTACAAAAAACGAAGTTCCAACAGCAACCTTCATGGTATCTAAGAAATAGTATGGGATGAATTGATTGGGACCATTTCCATATTGAGGGGAACGTGGGAAAAACACATCATCTTCATATAACACCTCGCCCGGTTTACCATTGTTTTCCGACCAAATGGTTAGAAGAAATAGTTTATTACTAACATCATTCACAGAGGGAACAAAATTCATTGCAACTCCAATTAATGAATCAGCTTCGTAAGCATCGTATCTTACAGCTAAGCGCGCTTGTACTCCTGTTGGACCGAATGCAGCTTCGGCAGAACCATCATCATAACTGTAATAGTTGTAAAACTCTTGCAAAAATTCGGTAGAGTCGTTTTTAGGAAGATTCGGAAATTGTGCAGAAGCATTTGCTTTAACTTCAAAAACTTGTTGATTTCCGCCTAAATTTTTCAAAAATTGGGCACCATTTGAAAAGTCGTGATAGCTTGTGTGTGTTGTACGAGCTGCAAAGTTGATTTCTTGTTCAGCTAAAGTAAACCCTTGTAAAACGAACGAACCTTGTTGTGTTCCGTTTTGAGAAATGATTACTTGTCCATTCTGGTAATTTTCAGGATTTTGACTTCCATTATGAACCATTACCAATAAGGAATCCGTCATTTTATTGTCGGTACTGTTTTTATAATGATCCCATGGAGCTGAGGTATAATTTTTCAGCAAAGTGTTTAAAGGATAGACAAATGCAAAGTCCTTGAACAAAGTATCATCAAAATAAGATAAGGCTCTAAGATGTACATAATCCAAGTGAAAATGATCCAATGCTCCAGCTAAAGAGCCATAATTTCTAAATCTAAATTGAAAGCCTTTTTTTAGATATTTTTCTGCAGTAACAGGAAGATGCGCTGCTTTAAAGGGATGCACGGTATCACCATTAACACTCCAAACATGGAACCATTGGTCTAAATCAGCAGCATAAAACTCTAAAATTAATGAGTCAGTTGATTCTGGAATATCTCCTAATCCTTCAGGTTGGTATAAGAAACTAAAATAAATAGAATCATTTGCTGTAAAAGAACTTAAATCAATTGGTTTTGAACTCAATTTATCAGCGTAATTCGTTATTGTTGAACCAATTTGGTAGGGATAACCAGCTTCATCAAGACCATCAAAAGTAACTACTCCTAATGTTCGAGGATTTACACCATAACGGTAATTGTGATAGGTGTAGTTATCAAACCAGAGTTTGCTTGGGTCGTTAATTGGTGCAAAAAACTGACGCGCTGAATCTTGGAAAAAAGTAGGATTTGTTATCCAAATTGTGTCAGAAACATCAGCAATTCCGAGTGTGTCATAAATGTAATAAGGAGGATATAAATCTAGTGTTTCGTACTGAACAGGATATTGACTTAAATCACCCACTTTTACGGAAATAGTAGGAAAAACCGTATCCGAAAAAGTACTTGTTACAGAATTGTAATACCTTCTAAAAGTTACCTGATCGGTAAAAGATGCATTTGCTGGTAATTCCTCAGAAGTGTTTGGGTTTAATAAGCGATAATGTAATGTGTTATAAATCCCAGGAAGATTGTAATCCAACACATAATCTTGGAATTTGTTGGTTGAAAATTCGTCCAGAAAAGGCAATTGTAAGGTGTCTGGAATGTAAATTATGGTACTGTCAAATGTTACCCCATCAATTTTAAGTGTATGATTTATTTTTCCGTTAATGCTTGTGTTTTGCATCAATGGACCCATTTCCATTCCTTGTGAAAATGCGAAATTGGCAACTAGTAAAAAGACAAAAAGAATGCGCATGAAGGCTTTTGTTTAGTTCAAATTAGTTACCAATGCCTGATTTAGACATGGTAATTGTAAAATGTGTTGACTTAAGAACGGTTTTTCCTTCAATATATTCTGGTGATTGGCCAAAAATAATTGCTGCTAAAGAATCGTCACGGGTTAAACAGTCTGGACAAATAAAACTGTAAGAACTAAATCCAGTTGTGTCAAGCATCATTTTTACTTGGTCCATCGATAATCCCACTAAGTTGGGAAGTGGCAATGGTTCACCTAAATCATTTTGCCCAACAATTAAAATTACAACTGCACCACGTGGAATTTTTTCCCCTTCTCTGATTCTTCTTCCTCTATACAACTGTTCTAAAACCGAACCATTTTCTTCACTTGTGGAGCGATATCTTATTTCAAAACGAAGGGAACGTTGCTCTAAAATACTTTCCGCTAATTGAATTTGTTTGTGAACGAGCGAAGGCATTTCTACTAATTCTGATTTTTTGGAAAGCCGCAAACCAATTGCTCTACCCGATTTTACATAAACTTTCGACAATGCTGTTGGATCAACTAATTGCTCAACGACAGTTCCTTCGGGTAATTTTGGATTGTAAACACTGTCTAATATTTGATATTCTAAACCAAGTTCTTCAATTTTTTGTCTTGCCTCGTTGCTTGACATTCCAGTGAAATTTGGAACAGCAATTTTTTCTCCGTGATTAGTTGCAAGATTTAAGTAAATAACTGTGATAAAAACAGCAGTTAAATAGAATAAAACAACGAGTCCGAAATGTTTTACAAAATGCTTTGAAAAAACAAAATCCTTAATTTTTTTAATCATGTTGAATGGATAAATTGCAAGACAAAGATAGCAATGAAATCTAAAGTTTAGAAATTTGGAGAAAGTGAGTGTGAACGGTAGAAGTCTTCAATGATTTGAGCAGCTTCATCGGCGGTATCAACAATTTTAATCAAATCTAAATCTAAAGGAGAAATATTGTGTTCTTCGTTTAACATTACTTCTTCCACCCAAAGCATTAAGCCTGTCCAATACGATTTTCCGATAAGTACAACTGGACGTTTAGCAATTTTCTTGGTTTGGATTAAAGTTAGAGCTTCAAAAAATTCATCTAAAGTTCCAAAACCACCTGGGAGAATTACGAATGCTTGCGAGTATTTTACGAAAATAACCTTGCGAACAAAGAAATAATCAAACTCTAAATTGTGTTCTTGGTCGATGTATGGATTATGGTTTTGCTCAAAAGGTAAATCAATATTTAAACCAACAGAAGCACCTTTTCCTTGTTGTGCGCCTTTGTTTGCAGCTTCCATAATTCCAGGTCCACCTCCAGAAATCACACCATAGCCAAGACGTGCAATTTTCTCAGCAATCTCAACTGTCAACTGATAATATTTGTTGGTTTCTTTGGTACGAGCCGAACCAAAAATAGAAACGCAAGGACCAATTTTTGCCATTCTATCGTAACCCTCAACAAACTCGGACATAATTTTAAAAACTGCCCAGCTGTCGTTACTTTTTATTTCATTCCAATCTTTCTTAATGTTTTCCATATCTCAAATAAAGTTCAAAGATATAATTTGAAGCGTGACATGTAGGTGAAAAAATGATAAATTGTCCAAATCGTTTTTTAAGAATTGTGTCTGTTAAATGCAACCATTTTCAATTCGTGTAATTTAGAGTAGGGAGGAGGCGTTGGATTAAATTGATTTTATAACTGGTCACTCGCATAAACTAACTCTCCCTTGATAAAAGTTTTCCAAGAGAAATTTTGCTGAAACGTTGGTTGTGAACGCAAAGGATTCTCAAAAATTACAAAAGTTGCATCTTTTCCTTTTTTCAAAGTTCCAATTCTGTTCTCATCAAAAGAGGCAAAAGCAGCCCAAATTGTCATGCCGCGCATCACCTCTTCCAAACTTAAAGCTTCGGAAGGAAGGAAACCATTCATAGGTTCGTTGGAAGCATTTTTTCGTTCTACAGCTGCATGAATTGTTAGGAATGGATTTG
>JBILQY010000246.1:0-4504 GCA_044372955.1 Crocinitomicaceae bacterium
ACGTCAGTTTAGCAAACTGGTGGTTTCAGCCACTCACCCATCCCTCCTTTGTTCAATGAACGGACGGCAAAAGTATAAATTAAATTTATTTAAAATTCGTTTTTCTTGAAAAAATTAAACCGAATATTCAAAATTTCCTTTTTCACCTTTGATTGTCACCTTTTTACAATCTAAAGATTCCACTCTACCAATGATTTTTGCTTCAATGCCAAAGCTTTCAGAGATTTCAATTAAACTTTTTGCAATGTCCTCATTCACATATAATTCCATTCGGTGACCCATGTTGAAAACCTTATACATCTCTTCCCAACTAGTTCCCGATTCTTTTTGAATCATATCAAATAAAGGCGGAACTGGAAACAAATTATCCTTTATCACATGTAAATTATCGATGAAATGTAAAACCTTAGTTTGCGCCCCACCAGAACAATGTACCATTCCATGAATGTCGTTTCGGTGATTTTCGAGCATTTTCTTGATTACCGGCGCATACGTTCTAGTTGGAGATAAAACCAATTTCCCTGCATTTAAAGGTGCCCCCTCGATTTCTTCTAATAATTCTTTTGTACCACTGTAAACCAACTCACTTGGAACATTTGGATCAAAACTTTCAGGGAATTCTGATGCTAAAGTTTTAGAAAATACATCGTGGCGTGCGCTTGTCAAACCATTACTTCCCATTCCTCCGTTGTATTCTTTCTCATACGTTGCTTGGCCGTAAGATGCCAAACCAACAATCACATCACCTGGTTGAATGCGGTCATTTGAAATCACATCCTCTTTTTTCATGCGACAAATTACAGTTGAATCAACGATAATTGTACGTACTAAATCTCCTACATCAGCTGTTTCGCCACCTGTTGAATGAATGTCGATTCCGTAAGAACGTAATTCAGCCAACAAATCTTCTGTTCCGTTAATAATAGCGGAAAGAACTTCTCCAGGAATTAGATTTTTATTGCGACCAATTGTTGAAGAAAGAAGAATGGGACCTGTTGCGCCCACACACAATAAATCGTCGATATTCATTATTAAAGCGTCCTGTGCAATTCCGCGCCAAACAGATAAATCACCTGTTTTTTTCCAATACATGTAAGCCAAAGAAGATTTTGTTCCTGCGCCATCTGCGTGCATAACGATGCAATAATCATTATCACCAGTTAAATAATCAGGGACGATTTTACAAAATGCTTTTGGGAATAATCCTTTGTCAATGTTTTTGATGGCGTTGTGCACATCTTCTTTTCCAGCTGAAACTCCGCGAGATTGATAGCGTTTATCGGACATAAAATAATTTGAGGGACAAAGTTAGAAATTTGAATTGTCTTCGGTGTTTTGCGCTTCCAATTCTTTTAAAATTTTCTGAACATCGCCTTCGGTCGCAGTAAGTTTACTTTTACAAATTCGGATTAACTCGGTTGCACGTTTTACTTTTTGTGCCAATTCATCCACGTTAATTTGTCCGTCTTCCATATCGGATACAATTTCTTGTAGTTCATCAAACGCCTCTTGGTAGTTTATTTCTGTCATTTTTTAATTTTAATTAAAGGTAATGAGTTTTTTGAAAAATTTTGTTTGACACGAATAAACATAATGATTATCTGCATTAAGATTAATAAAGTATTCGCAATCGTATAGGTAAATATTCTAGACTTAAAAATAAAGTTTTTTGTCGAAGTGAGAACTGTTTAGCAAACATTAGCGAACACAAACGGCCTTGAATTTCTAGGTTTTAACTACTGAACTGAAACTGGTTAATTTTAAGGATTTTTGTAAAAACATCCGCTAAAATCCAATTTCAGAAAGGAGTTAAAATTGTTCGCTTCGAGTTATAAATAATATTAGAGTGATAATTTGCGAACAAAAAGAAATTCAGAGCCTAGATTTTTTGTTTCTTTTTGATCATGCAAAAAGAAAGGCAAAACTTAAATATTGGGTCAAACAACATTATCTTGAGTTTAAAATATTGATTTGATGAAAGAATGCAAATACATAAAGTTTTTGTTTTTTTTAACTGTATTTGCATAGTTTAACTTAAAAACATACTTTTGCCAGCTAATATTTTTAATAAATTAACAAATCAGTATGGAATCAATGATGATTTATGTGCCAATAGTAATGGCAATTATCGGGTTGCTATTTATGGCAATGAAGCGTGCTTGGGTACTAAAACAAGACGCGGGAGATGGTAAAATGAAAGAAATTTCTGATTACATCTACGAAGGAGCACTAGCTTTCCTTAAGGCAGAATACAGACTTTTAGCCATTTTTGTGCTTATTTCTAGTGCTGTTTTAGCAGGAATTTCGTTTGTAGTTCCCACAACACACATTTTAATTATAGTTGCTTTCATTTTCGGAGCTTTTTTCTCTGCATTGGCAGGAAACATGGGGATGAAAATCGCAACAAAAACAAACGTTCGTACAACGCAAGCTGCACGTACTAGTTTACCACAAGCATTGAAAGTTTCTTTTGGTGGTGGAACTGTTATGGGATTAGGAGTTGCTGGTTTAGCAGTTCTTGGTTTAACAGCTTTCTTTATTTTCTTCTTTCACTTTTTTATGGGAGGGAAATGGACGAACACAGAAGATATGACAATTGTTTTGGAAACTTTAGCTGGTTTCTCTTTAGGTGCTGAATCAATTGCATTATTTGCTCGTGTTGGGGGTGGTATCTACACAAAAGCTGCTGACGTTGGTGCTGATTTAGTTGGTAAAGTTGAAGCAGGAATTCCTGAGGATGATCCACGTAACCCTGCAACTATCGCTGATAACGTTGGTGATAACGTTGGTGACGTTGCTGGTATGGGTGCCGATTTATTTGGTTCTTATGTTGCAACTGTATTGGCTGCAATGGTTCTTGGAAACTATGTAATTCAAGATATGGGTGGAAGCATCGACGATAAATTCGGTGGAATCGGACCAATCTTATTACCAATGGCAATCGCTGGTTTTGGTATTTTATTCTCAATTATTGGAACAATGTTAGTTCGTATTTCTAGCAATGATGCAAAAGAGAAACAAGTTCAAGGAGCATTAAATATTGGTAACTGGGTATCTATCGCTTTGACTGCTGTTGCTTGTTTTGGTTTAGTTACTTGGATGTTACCAGAGACAATGCAAATGAATTTCTTTGGTGAAGGTAAACAAGACATTTCTTCAATGCGTGTTTTCTATGCTTCTTTAATCGGATTATTTGTTGGTGGAGCTATTTCATCCGTAACTGAATATTACACAGGATTAGGAACAAGTCCAGTTTTGAAAATCGTTCAAAAATCATCTACAGGTGCTGGAACAAACGTAATCGCTGGTTTAGCAACAGGTATGATTTCAACTTTCCCTACAGTGATTTTATTTGCTGCAGCGATTTGGTCAACTTACGCTTTAGCAGGTTTCTACGGAGTTGCATTGGCTGCTTCTGCAATGATGGCTACAACGGCTATGCAATTAGCAATCGATGCTTTCGGACCAATTTCTGATAACGCTGGTGGTATCGCTGAAATGAGCGAATTACCGAAAGAAGTGCGTCAACGTACAGATATTTTAGATTCAGTTGGTAACACAACTGCTGCAACAGGAAAAGGATTCGCAATCGCTTCTGCTGCATTGACTTCATTGGCTTTATTTGCTGCTTACGTAACATTCACTGGAATTGACGGAATCAACATCTTTAAAGCGCCTGTATTAGCAATGTTATTTGTTGGTGGTATGATTCCAGTTGTATTCTCTGCATTAGCAATGAATTCAGTAGGAAAAGCTGCGATGGACATGGTTTATGAAGTACGTCGACAGTTTAAAGAAATCCCAGGAATCATGGAAGGTACAGGAAAACCTGAATATGGTAAATGTGTTGAAATTTCTACTAAAGCTGCATTACGTGAAATGATGTTGCCAGGAGTTATGACTATCGGTTTCCCAATCGCTATCGTACTTTTAGGTAAATTAGTTTACGGAGATAACAATCAGTTAATCGCTGAAATGTTAGGAGGTTATATGGCTGGTGTTACAGTATCTGGTGTGCTTTGGGCAGTTTTCCAAAACAACGCAGGTGGTGCATGGGACAACGCTAAAAAATCTTTCGAAGCGGGTGTTGAAATCAACGGTGAAATGACGTACAAAGGTTCTGATGCTCACAAAGCTGCAGTAACTGGAGACACAGTTGGAGATCCATTTAAAGATACTTCAGGGCCATCAATGAACATTTTGATTAAATTGACTTGTTTGATCGGTTTAGTTATTGCTCCAATCTTAGGTAGCGGACACGAAGGTGGAAACAAAGAAGCTGGATGTGGAACGAAATGTGAAATGAACGAAGGAAAATGCGATTCAAATTGTAAAGACAAAAAAGCATGTCACGGTGAAGCATCTTGCCAAGGTAAAGAAATGAAATGCGACATGTCTAAATGTTCAAAAATGACCAAAGACGAATGTGCTAAAATGTGCGACGAAAATGGTTGTTCTGCTGAAGAAAAAGCAATGTGTATGTCACATTACGACGAAAATGGAA
>JBILQY010000018.1:0-16618 GCA_044372955.1 Crocinitomicaceae bacterium
CAGAGAAACCCACCAGCAAAACAAACGAAAATTGTTAATAACATCTGATTTTCGGTAATAAGACTAATTTGTGGATTAATCTTGGTACTGATTAGTTACTCAGATTTTAATATCGAGCGCTTTTCCTTGGATAACTTCTTGATTACCATTCCTTCTGCAAAACGTCTAATTTGTTCGTCATTCTCTAAAATTATTCCAGGAGCTTCCACTAACTGACCTTGTTCATTTTTTGATGCCATGGTGAAGTAACAGGAGTTTGTATGTTTCACCACACCTGTTTTCGGATTCAAAGCTTCGATACGCATTCCAACAATTAAAGATGTTTTTCCAACATAATTTACTGAAGCTTTCAGCGAAACCAACTCTCCTACTTCCACAGGGTTTAAAAATTCGACGCCCTCAACAGCAACAGTTACTGCATAATTTCCACAATGTTTTACAGCAGTTACGTATGCCACTTTATCCATCAGTGATAATAAAATTCCACCATGGACTTTACCCCCAAAATTGGAGTAACTAGGAATCATAAGTTCGGTGAGAATTGTTTCGGATTCAGAAACTTTTTTGAAAGACGTGTGCATTTATAGTTGAATTTATCCTCGAAAGTAATAAATTCTTTGAGAGTCGGGTTTAAATAAAGGTTTGGCAAATTGATTTAGAGTATAAACTTTCAATTAAAGAGGAATTCCTCTCGAGCTAACAAGTCCGGCGGTTTCACTTTTATCTAAACTAAACGAAAAAGTACTTCCTTTACCAACTTGGCTTCTTACATGGATGTTTTGTTCGTGCGATTCAAGTATGTGTTTAACGATTGCTAATCCAAGTCCTGATCCGCCATCATTTCTATTTCTACTTTTTTCAACGCGGTAGAATCGTTCAAATAAACGTGGAATTTCTTTACTGTCTATTCCTGGTCCATTATCAATAACCTCAACTGTTAATAAACTTTCAAACACCAATAAATTTATTTTCGTTTCACCACCCTCATTTCCATAGGCGATTGAATTTCCAATTAGGTTTGTGAAAACTTGACCAATTTTTACACGATCCGCCATTACGTAAATAGGCGTGTAAAACTTATCGAATTTCAATTTGATTTTTTTCTCTTGTGCCTTTAATTCTAGAGATTCAAATATTTCGGAAATAAGGTCAACTAAATCGAAGGAGCGTTTTTCCATTTTTAATTCATCTACTTCAAGCTTCGTTATCTGGTCTAAATCTTCCAAAATACTTGCCATTCGATCCGTTGCTTTTGCTGCACGTTCTAAGAAATTTCTGTTGACATTTGGATCGTCGAGCCCACCTTCGAGTAAGGTTAAAATATAACCTTGAATAGAAAAAACGGGGGTTTTGAGTTCGTGGGCAAGGTTTCCTAAAAACTCCCTGCGAAATACTTCTTGATCCTTAAGTCGAGTGATTTCAGTATTTTTCACGTCTTTCCAGTTTTTTACTTCCTCTTCCGCATTGAGAATCATCGAATCGATGTTTTCTTTCAAAGGCATTCGAGTTTTTTGGTTGATTTGAATGGATTTGTAAATTAAAAATAAGCGGTTGAGTATGAAATTTTTAAGTAAAAAATAAAAAATAAAATAAGCTAATGCACCTGAAATTACAGGAATAACAACTAATAAATAGAGATGCAGCTCAACAAGAAAAAGGTGAACGGAAAGCGTAATTAAGAAACTGATTATTGTAAATGCAGCACTCCCAACTAATATTAATAAACTTGGTCTATAATTTTTCACTTTTCGTTAAATGTATATCCGACACCTTTAATAGTGCGAATATACTCATCTCCGAGCTTTTCTCTTAATTTTCTTATGTGTACATCAATAGTTCTTTCACCAACGATTGTTTCATTTCCCCAAACAATGGATAAAATTTGTTCACGGTTAAACACTTTTCCCGGTCTACTTGCCAACAGTTCTAACAATTCAAACTCCTTTTTAGGAAGGATTAACTGTTTTCCATCTATTTCAATTAGAAACTTTTCTCTATCAATTTTTAAAGAAGAAGCTTGAGATTCAATGGTTATCCCATGGGATTTATCCAAACGACGCAACAAAGATTCTATTTTACTTAACAATAATCTTGGTCGAATTGGCTTTGAAATATAATCATCAGCGCCAGCTTCAAAACCTGCAATTTGAGCATAATCTTCTGCTCTAGAAGTTAAGAAAGCAATGATTGGTTGTGTGATGTTTAAGTCTTTACGAATGATTTGACAAGTTTCAATTCCATCCATTTTAGGCATCATCACGTCTAATAAAATCAAAGAAGGACTCAATTGTTGTGTTAATTTTACGCCCTCTTCTCCATTATTTGCTGTGAATACTTTGTAGCCTTCCTTACGAATATTGTAAGATAAAAACTCCAAAATATCTGGTTCATCATCCACTAGTAAAATTGTGTGTCCTTTTGAATTTTCCATGATATAATTATAAAAAAGGCTACTGACGGAAAATCAGTAGCCCTTTGGTTTAAATTTTAATTATTTGTTTACAACCATTCTTTTTGTCAATGCGTTACCATTGCTAGAGATTCTGATTGAATACATTCCATTCGATACATTCATTGTGTTGAATTCAGAAACTTGAACTCCTGATTGCTCGATTGTGTTTGATTGAATAACTCTACCCATTTGGTCAATCATTTCGATTGTAACCGCTTGGTTGTTTTGGTTATCAAATACTACAACGAAACTTTCTGTTGCTGGATTTGGATAAACATTGATGTTTTCAACCCCTGCTAATTCATCAATTGCCAATGTAATAGCAACTGTGAAAGATTCTGTATCTGTACAGTTTCCGTTGATTGCTGTTAAAACAACTGTATATGAACCGTTTGCTGCATAAGCGTGAACTGGAGCACTTGCAGATGAGTTAGAGAAATCACCAAAATCCCAAGAGTAAGAAGTAGCTCCTGTTGAAGTGTTTGTGAAAGTTACAAGATTTCCAGAAGTTGAGAATGAACCTGCTGCTGTTGGTGTTGCTGTGAAAGTTACTGTTGTTGGAGCAGACGCACCTACACCATCACAAGCATCTGTATTCGTTGTTGTAACAGTAAAGTTACCAGAAGCAGTTACTTGAATTGATTGAGTAGTAGCATTATTTGACCATAAGTAAGAATCAGCAGTTGAAGAAGTCAACGTTACAGTTTCACCAGAACACGCAGCAGTTGCAGAAGCATTGATAGTTGGTGATGGAGCAGAACTAACGTTTACCACCGTTGGAGTTGATGTAGCAAAACATCCATTTGCATCAGTTACAGTTACTGTATAAGAACCTGAAGTTGTTACTGTGATAGCAGCAGTTGTTGCTGTAGTTGACCAAACGTTTCCTGTTGAAGCAGATGAAGTTAAAACAACTGAACCACCTGTACAAAAAGAAGTATTTCCACTTGCAGAAATCGTTGGAATAGTTGGTAAAGCATTAACAGTTACAGCAATAGCAACCTTTTTACTTTCGTCACCATTAGCATTAACTTGACTTACATAATAAGTGAAATTACCAGCTGCTGCTGTACTTGGTGTTGGTGCCATCATTGCAGCAGTTCCACCAGTTGCTTGCGTGTACCAACGTAAAGTATTCCCAACTAAAGCTGTTGCAGTTAATGGAGAAATATCTAATTGACCTTGACAGTAAGTATAAGAAGTTGTTGCAACTGTTGGTCTAACTACAGAAAAGAATTTATCAGATATAAATGATGCACCGGAAGCTGCAGCTGAACCGTTATTTAAACGAGCATCTGGAGTAGTACCTAAAGCAGGGAATAAATTTACCCAATTAACTTGCGCTAAAGTAGCAGTTGAATCATTTCCTTTTGCTGACCACCAAGAAAGATACCAAGCATCGGTCGTTCCATCAGAAACAGGCGGATTTCCTGAAGTATTGTTAATTAAATTTGTGTTTGAAGCAAAATTGGTTAAAATGTTATTAGCAAATTGAAGTGTATCACCGTTTACATTGTTTACAACTGCTGCTCCTTCTATTGAAAGACCTTTTTCCCAACCCGTTACTAATGAGTTAAAACAAGAAGTCGCTGTATTTCTTCTCAAACGGAAAGCTTTTTCGAATCTTTCACCACTAGGTAAAACAGTAGTACCATCCCCTTTTGGACCAACGATTGTAATGTTAGAAAAAATTGGTGCTGTTTTTGGTTGAGCTGCAGAACCTGCTGCATCATTATCAGTTTCAAAACAGTTTGAATCACCAGCAGCATCTGATAAATCTTTATCGCGAATAGCTAAACCAAATTGAATTTTTCCTCTGTAACCGAAATCTGTATCGAAATCATCATCTAAACCTCTGTAAGCAATTAAATATTTACAGTTTACCGTTCCTCCAAACCACTCAAAAGAGTCGTCACCACAAAAAGAAACTTGAATATGGTTTATTGTTGTTGCTGAACCAACTGAACCGAAAGTCAAACCATTCAATTCTTTGTTTGGCTCTAATGGAATTCCAGAAAACTCAATTCTACAATATTGCATTATTCCAGAATTGTCATTATCAAATGAACCTCCAAATTGAGAGTCAGTTGTTGGAGCAATTCCTTCGATATTTGCAACACCACCTGGTTGGTTATTACGAGCCAAACCTAATAATACAACACCACCCCAGTCACCTTCTGCTCTGTTTCCAACTGATTCGTTTGATGTGAAGATAATTGGATTTGAAGCCGTTCCAGCTGCGTTGATTTTTGCACCTCTTGTGATAATTAAAGTTCCTTGTGTATTCTTGTCTCCACGAATGATTGTTCCTGGTGCAATTGTTAAAGTTGCATTGTTTTTAACATATACTTTGTTTTGCAACAAAATAACACCACTCCAAGTAGTATTTGTTGTAATGTCAGCAGATACAGTAGATGTATAAGTTGTTGAGTAAGCCGTATTTTCTGGATCAAAATTTGACCAACCTGCTGTCCAGTCTGTAGCTGGAGTTCCATCAGTAACAGGAAACGCCCCTTTGTAGTTTGTTGGCGTCCAAAATGCATCTTGTGCATTTAAAGATGTGCCTAAGCACAATGCCGCAATTCCTAAGTAAATCTTTTTCATTTTGATTAATTTTTGTTTGTACAAAGGTGAGCCACAAATTCAAAGATTGAGTTATTGAAGTCTTATGAGTTCTTTAATTGATTATTAAACTTTGAAAACAATTCGTTAACATTGGGACTTACAGAACGCTTATTAATTGCGAACGATAGAATTGCGAATTGCGAACGGACGAACAGAACGCTTAGGAATTGCGAACGATAGAATTGCTAATTGCGAATGGACGTAAGGAACGCTTAGGAATTGCGAACGATAGAATTGCTAATTGCGAATGGACGAACAGAACGCTTAGGAATTGCGAACGATAGAATTGCTAATTGCGAATGGACGAACAGAACGCTTATTAATTGCGAACGGATTAGTTGCTAATTGCAAACGGACTTACAGAACGCTTATTAATTGCGAACGATAGAATTGCTAATTGCGAATGGACGTACAGAACGCTTAGGAATTACGAACGATAGAATTGCGAATTGCGAATGGACGAACAGAACGCTTATTAATTGCGAACGGATTAGTTGCTAATTGCGAATGGACGTACAGAACGCTTATTAATTGCGAACGGATTAGTTGCTAATTGCAAACGGACTTACAGAACGCTTATTAATTGCGAACGGACTTACAGAACGCTTAGGAATTGCGAGATAAAGATTTAAGGTCTATGTTAAAAAAATCGTAAGAGAAAAACATTTGCAATTCTTCGTTTGTAATTTGCAATTTACAACTAGAAATTATACTTCAATGACAAAGAAATTGTTTGTCCGAATTGAACTTCTTGCCAAGCGTTGTCTGTTCCTAAATCGTATTTCTGGTTACCATTTAAATCTTGGAAAAACACCAGTTCTTGCGCCAATAAATCTTTAATATTTAATTTCAATTCTAACTTATTATCATAGAATGTTTTTGCAATTTGAAAGTCGATTACATTTCGTCCGTTTTCCCAAACACTTGGCTCTTGAACATTTCCTACGATGTAAATTCTTTGTCCTACAACGTTGTAAGAAGCACTAATTGATAAATCTCCTTCTTTATTAGTATAAAAAAGTCCAGCATTAACGATGTATGGAGATTGTCCTTGAAGTGGTCTATTTTCTTCATAACCCGAAATTCCTTCTAAATCAACTTTTGAACGAATCAATGAACCGTTAGCATACAATGTAATTTGCTTTAAGAATGAAGTAGAATCATTTTTTTTCAAAAATCCTAAATTCATTCTATATTCAGCTTCTACACCGTAGCTTGTTGCGCCTTTAACATTCGTGTAATATAATTCAGGTGCTCCAGAAGTTCCAGTTCTATTAATTAACTCAATTGGATTATTGAATTTTTTATAAAACCCAGAAACACTAATGATTTGTCCTGCTCCAGGAAAAAATTCATAACGCAAATCAGCATTTGAAATTTTTGCACGTTGTAAATCTGGCGAACCTGAGATGATGTTATCAATCACGAAATTGTAAAATGTAAATGGCGCTAACTCTCTGAATTCAGGTCTAGAAACAGTTTGGTAAAAACTTGCTCTTAAATTCATTTTTTTATTCATTGAATAAATCAAATTAACAGATGGTAAAACGTCAACAACCGTTGTGTCAATTCTTTGCTCCTGATTTGAACCAAATTCGATATAGTTAAACACTTGATTGTATGACTCTAAACGAGCTCCACCAACTAATCTAAGTTTTTCAGCAATTTTAGAGTCCAACATTAAAAATCCAGCATTTAAGAAAGAAGAAGCTTGATAGTTGTCATCCACATTTGTTGCTTCGTCTAGTTTGAAACCACCTTGACCATTTTCTAATAAACCTAAGTTTTCAGAGTTAAATATTTGATCTTCTGGCAATAATAATAATTGGCTGTTGAAGCTACTTCCGTTTGGTTTATATTGAGAAAAACCAAAGTTTCTTGAAGTAAAATCTCTATTTCTATAAGCGTGCATTGCGCCTATTTTAAGTTCATTTTTGAGAACTCCAAAATCTAATTGACGTGAAAAGTCGTATTTAGCACTGTAAATTTGTTCGCTTGAATTTGACCAAAACATATTTCCAGCTGCAGTTGCAATTGTTCCGTTTTGCTGAATAACTGCTGTATATTGCTCAACAGTATCTTCCTCTGTCGAAGCGTATTTTCTGTAAACAATACGACGTAAATTCGGAATTTGACGAGAAACATTACTAAAACCTACATTCCAATTAAATTTCGTTTTTTCAAATTCATGCTTTCCATAAAGTTGGCTTGTGTAAAGATTATTTTGAGTGTACCAGAAGTTGGTTGATCTTTCAAATTGCTTTGGATCATTATCCATCTCTCTTGTTCCTTTTCTAACGTTTACTTTATCCTCAGAACTTACAGAATACATATTTTTAAAGTAGATATTACTTTTCGGATTGATTGAGAATTTGAAGTTCAACAAACCAGCATTTAATACAGAATTGTTATAAACTGTATCGTTCAATTCCATTTTTTTTACAACTCCAGCTGCTTGCTCCTCAAATTCTCTTCTTACTTGAGAGTTAATCGAGTTGTTATTTTGGTAGGAATAAGCGGCAACAAAACCAAATGATTTCGTTTCGCCAATTTTATAAGTTTTACCAAGTGAATATTGTAAACTTAAATTTGGCATTGCTGTTCTACCAGCTGTTGTCCAAGAAGGAGTTAGTGATTTAGCATATTCAGCTTTTTGGTCTTTATTCAAACTTGAATAATCAGCTGTCCCTGGTAGTTGGGTTGGCATACTTCGCGCTCCCTGTCCAAAACCTAAGAAATCTGTTTTACTTCCTTCGTAAGATTCAAAATTTCTGAAAGTAGAAATCGTATTATAAGAACCACCTATCTGAATGGATTGAAAATCTTTTTCTTTTGGCTCAGAAGTGCTTATATCAATTACACCTCCTGCAAATTCTCCAGGTTGATCAGGGGTTGCCGTTTTTGAAATAATCAAATTATCCAACATATTAGATGGAAAAATATCGAATGAAAAGGCTTTACGGTCACTTTCTGAACTTGGAAGCGGTGCACCGTTAATCAATCCGAAGTTGTATCTATCATTTA
This sequence comes from Crocinitomicaceae bacterium, assembly GCA_044372955.1. Lineage (GTDB taxonomy): Bacteria > Bacteroidota > Bacteroidia > Flavobacteriales_D > Crocinitomicaceae > UBA952. The sequence continues at coordinate 8,102 of JBILQY010000018.1, forward strand.
ATCCACGAATAACAACAAACTTATTGTCTTGTACACTTGCCCCCGTAATTCTTTTGAATACATCGGAAGCTTTTGAATCTGGTGTTTTCTTAAATGTTTCAGCATTTATACCATCAACAACAGTAGCACTATTTCTTTGTAACCTTAATAATTCTGTATTTGAATCTTTATTTACTTTAGCAGTTACGGTGACTTGACCTAATTCCATTACTACTTTATCCAATGGAATATTGATTGTCAAGTTTTCTCCTTCTTTTACATTTATATCTTGTAGAATTAAATTATTGTAGGTTTCATATCGAACTTCCAATGTGTATTTTCCGGCAATTAAACCTTTAATCGCGAAATTTCCATCGCCATCGGTAACTGCACCTTTTCCAGTTCCTGTCAAAATAACTTTAACACCAAATAAAGCTTCATTGGTTTTTGAATCTTGTACCTTTCCAGAAAGTGATGCGTTTTGGGCGTTTACAGTAAAACCTAAAAAGATTAAAAGAGAGAAAAATAAGCGATTAAGAGACAACATTTTTTGCGTTTTAATTTCTGTGCAAAGAAACGCCTCTTAGGTAACGTTGAAATTAATTCAAAGTTAAGCTTGTATTAAGATGAGTTTGTGAAACCTTAACTATTCGATAACATTCGAATTAGATTAAAATCAGCTTCAAAAGTTTATCCATTCCCAATTAATCAAAATGAAAAAACCCACAAAATGCGGGTTTCTTTGGACTTATTCAAATTAAAAAACTACTCTCTATTTTGTGCTTCCCAAGCGCGGTATAAATCAAAATACCCTTTAGTTTCAACAACGATAGCTCCTCCTAATGTGTCCCCATATTTTGCAGGAAGACCACCTGTGTAAACCATCATTCTGCTGATTGCACAACTTGGTACATTGAACACTTCATTGCATTTAATTCCATCTAAAACATAAATCATATCGCCTTTTCGTGCTCCACGAAACATTAGTTGACCGTCATCATCCACACGTATTTCAGAAGACATTGAAGAAGCCATCAGTTTCACATCGAATTTAATTGGACTTTTAGAAATTTCTTGAGAAGTTAGTTCTTTAACAGGAAGGCTTCCCATAACTAATTTCATTTTTGGTTTAACAACAACATCGTCGAATGCAAGAACTTTAGACTCAAATTCAATTGTACCTAAATTACAAAAAGCTTCGATAGGAACATCACATTTAATATTTGACATTGTATCACCTAAATAAATGATTTTCAAAAAGTACTTTCCTGCTGGTATTTCAGAGATTCTAAATCGTCCATCTACATCAGCTGCAGCTTGGTATTTTTTACCATTATCTTCAACTATTGCTTTAGCACCATATAACTTTTCTTTAGTTTTTAAAGATACTACTGTTCCAACGATATCGCCCGTTACTTGTTGTCCAAATGTGCTTCCTGCTAACATTAGCATCCACACTGCTACTAATTTTTTCATCCTTTTAAGTTTTGTTTCCTATAAGATGATTGTCTAGAAACAATTCCATAAACTTATTTGAAAATAATTTTAAAAACAAAAAAAACCGTTACAAGCTGCAACGGTTTCTCAGTATTATTTAGAATGATACTATGCTTCTTCTTCCTCTTCATCATCGTCATCTGCTCCTTTAACAGCTCCACGAGCCATTTTAACAGAAACAACAACTGCATTTGCAGGATCTAAAATAGTAACACCTGGAATTTCGATATTCTTAACACGAATAGACATTCCGATTTTCAATTTAGCAATATCTAATGTAATTGCATCTGGTAAATCTCCAGGTAAACCAACACATTGTAAGTTTCTGAAAACTGTCATTAATTTACCACCGGCTAAAACACCACGAGCTGAACCTGTCAATCTCACTGGTAGTTTAACACGTACAGTTTTGTTATCATTTAACTCTAAAAAGTCAACATGTTGAATAGTATCTTTTGTTGGATGTTGTTGAAGTTCCTGGATAATTCCAGTCATTTTTTTACCATCTAGATCTAACTCTACTTGAAATACTTCTGGAGAGTAAACAACTTTGTCTAACTCTGTTCTTTTTACGGCAAAGTGTGTTTGTGTACCTTGTCCGTAAATTACACATGGAACCATACCAGCTAATCTAAGGCTAGCAGCGTCCTTTTTCCCTACGTTCGCTCTAAGCGAACCGCTCAATTGTGCTTTTTTCATTTATTATTTAATTTAAGATATTACAAAATGTGAACTGATTGACTCATTGTTAACCAGTCTTTTAATTACGTCTCCAAATAAGTCTGCTACGGATAACACTCTAATTTTTGAACTTTCTCCTTTTAAAGGAATCGTGTTTGTTACTACTAATTCTGTTAATGATGAATTATTAATGCGCTCGTAAGCTGGACCACTCAGAACAGCATGTGTACAGAATGCTCTTACACTTTTAGCGCCTTTTTCAATTAATAAATCGGCAGCTTTGGTTAAAGTTCCTGCAGTATCGCACATATCGTCAATAATCACAACATCTTTTCCTTCAACATCACCAATCACTGTCATTTCTGCAACTTCGTTTGCTTTCTTGCGGTTTTTATGACACAAAGCCAAACCACAATTTAAATTCTTCGCATACGAATTGGCACGTTTCGCTCCACCAACATCTGGTGCGGCAATCACTAAATTTTCTGTATTTAATTTTTCAATTTCTTTAAGGAACAAAGTAGAAGCATATAAATGATCTACTGGTACTTCAAAGAAACCTTGTATTTGATCTGCGTGTAAATCCATTGTCATGATTCGGTCAACACCAGCAGCCATCAACATGTTCGCTATCAATTTTGAACCAATAGCAACACGTGGTTTGTCTTTTCTATCTTGGCGAGCAAAACCAAAATACGGAATTACTGCAATGATTTTGCGAGCAGAAGCCCTTCTTGCAGCATCAATCAATAACAACAACTCAAATAAATTCTCTGTTGGAGGCATAGTTGATTGAACAATAAATACATCTTGTCCACGTACAGTTTCCTCAAATGATGGTTGAAATTCTCCGTCACTAAACACTGTCACTTTTACATCACCAAGCGGATTGCCATAGTGGGATGCAATGCTACTCGCTAAGTCTTTTGACTCTCTTCCTGCAAATATTTTTACGCCCACGTTGAAAAATTTTAGAAATAATGAGGCGCAAAGATAATCAAAATTTGATGCTTTCAAACCCAAATTCATGCTTTAATCGAGCAAATGTTGGTTTTAAGTGTTTTTGATTTGGCAATTAAAGTAATTTTGCAGCAATGAAAGAGAAAAAATCTTTGAATTTATCTTTATTCGGACGACTTGTTCGCTTCGCAATTCCCTACAAAAGTTACTTTATAATTGCTGTATTTTGTATCGTTTCTCTTTCGATTCTTGGTCCACTTCGTCCTTATTTTATTGGTGAAATGGTAGACAAATACATCATCAAAAGTCAAAATGAATCGATGTTACTCTTTTGGGCTTTGGTGATTGTAGGTATTTTGATACTTGAAAGTATTTTACAATTAACAGCTTCTTATTTCTCAAATTTATTGGCGCAATCTGTCATTCGGGATTTACGACGTAAAATTTTCAAGCACCTACTTTCGTTCAGAATGCGCTATTTTGACAAAACACCAATCGGAGCAATTGTCACGCGTGTTGTGTCGGATTTAGAGGCAATTACAGAAGTTTTCTCTGCTGGATTGATGGATATTTCAGGCGATTTAATTTCCTTGATTTTCATTCTCACGCTGATGTTTTTCCAAAATTGGGAACTCTCTTTAATGACATTGATACCAATCCCGTTTTTGATAATTGCTACTCGAATTTTTGCGCGTGCTATGCGTGAATCGTTTCAATTGGAGCGTGTTCAGGTTACCAAACTCAATACTTTTGTGCAAGAACGATTAACAGGAATGTCGATTGTGCAATTATTTAATCGCCAAGACCAAGAATTTGAAAAATTTCAAGAAATAAATAAAGGTCACAGGCAAGCACACGTAAATGCTGTTTGGGCCAACTCCATTTTTTTTCCGGTTGTTGAGTTATTAAGTTCACTTTCTATTGCTTTTCTTTTAGTTTGGGGTGCGCTTAATGTTAGTGGTAAATCAAACGTTCAAATCCGAGAAATGTACGGACAAATTATTTCGTTCACCCTTTGGATTTATCAGTTGTATCGACCAATACGTCAATTGGCAGACAAGTTTAATATTCTACAACGAGGAACGGTAAGAGCTGAACGTATTTTTGAAATTCTCGATCAACAAGAAAACGTTCAAGAAACGGGAGAAATTGTCGCTTTTGACTTCGATCAAGACATTCACTTTAAAGGTGTTTCTTTTGCTTACAATCAGGAAGATTATGTGTTAAAAGATATTGATTTAGTTATCAAAAGAGGTCAAACGGTTGCGTTTGTGGGTGCAACTGGCGCAGGAAAATCGACCATTGTAAATTTATTAGGACGCTTTTACGAATACCAAAAAGGAGCTATTTTAATTGGAGACAAAAACATCAATAATATTGAACTAAACTACTTGAGAAGCAACATCGCAATCGTGCTTCAGGATGTATTTTTATTTTCGGATACGATTTTAAACAACATCACTTTAGGCGACCCGAGTATTTCTAAAGAAGCGGTGATTGAGGCAGCAAAAGCGGTTGGTGCGCATGATTTCATTTGTCGTTTACCGAATGATTATGATTACCAAATTGGTGAACGAGGTGGCGTTTTGTCTGTTGGTCAACGTCAATTGCTTGCTTTTATTCGCGCTTACGTTTACAATCCACACATTTTAATTTTGGACGAAGCGACCTCAAGTGTAGATAATGAATCAGAGGAAATGATTCAAAAAGCAACCGAGAAATTAACAAAAGGAAGAACTTCAATTGTTATAGCGCATCGATTGTCAACAATTCAACAAGCGGATTGTATTGTTGTATTAGACAAAGGAAGAATAATTGAAACAGGAAGCCACCGCGATTTAGTTCAGAAAGGTGGTTATTATCATAAATTGTACGAGATGCAATTTTTTAACAAAGAAAATAATGAAACGATTTAAAATAGGGGGAGTTCCAGAGCATTTTAATTTGCCTTGGAAATTGGCGATTGAAGAACGAAAACTAGTTGATTTGGGCGTTGAGTTGCATTGGTCAGATATGACTGGAGGAACGGGACAAATGATTAAAGGATTACAAACGGGTACTTTAGATATTGCAGTGCTTTTAACAGAAGGAATTACCAAAGCTATTCTCCAAGGATTGAATGCAAAAATTCTGACGGTTTATGTCACAACACCTTTACGCTGGGGGATTCACGTGCCTTATAATTCTGATATTCAATCTGTAAAGCAACTGGAAAATCAAACATTTGCCATTTCGCGTGAAGGTTCAGGTTCGCATTTGATGACTTACGTTCGTGCAAAACAAGAAAATTGGAATTTAAAGGATTTAAAATTCAACGTTGTTGGAGATGTTTACGGTGGACTTTGGGCTTTAGAGAACAATCAAGCACAAGCATTTTTGTGGGAAAAATACACCACTTTTCCATTTACAGAGCAAAAAAAATGTCGCTATATTGATGAAGTTGTAACGCCTTGGCCTTGTTTTGTAATAGCAGTTCGTTCGGAACTTTTAGAAGAAAATGAAGCCTTATTAAAAACTGTTTTTGAACGTGTTCATCAAGAAGCACAAGCTTTGAAAGAAAATCCAAATGCAGCTGAAATTATAGCTTGGAGATATAATTTAAAATTGGAACAAACTAAAAGTTGGCTCAACGAAACGGATTGGAACTACGAAAATTCGATAATGAAAGACAGCATTGAAAATGTGGTGAATACACTTGAGTCATTGGATTTAATTTCCGCTGAAGAGAAAGAAAATTGGTCGGAGAAAGTTTTTGTTTAGTTATAAGTGAAGTCCCGATGCTATTGGGATAAAAGTTTTGAGGTTTAACTTATCATTTATTTTTTTAGTTTAACTTCCTTGAATAGTATTCACTTTATGAAATACCTTCTATTTTTACATCAAAAAAATAGATGATAAAAATTCAAACCCTTGTTTTCGCATTATTTTTAATGCTTACTTCTAATACGATTTTTGCTCAAGATACTGTACGCTATGAAGTTTATGATGTCATTTACATGAAAGACAATCGCATTTTAAAAGGTCAAATTCTTTCTTATGACTCTCAGCTTGGTGGAATTTCATTCAAAGATATTTACGGGCGAGTGTATAATTTTAGCCGCGAGGAATTCAAGTACTTCTTGGAAAAACAGAATTTTCCGATAAAAGTCAAAAAACAAAAAGGACTTATTGAAAGGAAAAGTAAAGGAATCCGTTATTCGTTAGGACTTAATACGGGTTATTTTTATGGACTTGAAAAAATCGAAAGTGATGATTTAAATTCTAAAAAAGAAACAAAAGGTTTAGGTTTAGGTGTATATGGAACTGTTGGAAAATACTTTACTAGAACTCATTTTTTAGGCGCAACAGCCGAAGTTGGAGTAATGAACAATCAACAGTATTATAATTTCGGTGCACGCTATAATTTTGAATATGACAATAGAAAAACAAATTTGGCGATGTACGTTCCAATTGAATTGAAGTATCAAAATATGTTTTTAGAAAACTCTGGAATTCCCTACACAGAGATAACCGAAAACAGTTCTATTTCAGGTTATTATTATCCGAAAACAGAATTTTCAACCTTATTTGTATCTGTTGGTCACGGTTTTGGTTTTATGCTTAAACAAGGAGGTTCTTTCAATATTGAGTTGGCCTATCAGCGACATATAGCAATAAGCCAGAAATTTTACAATTTAAAACCACAAGATGTTGATGGCTACGACCCGAAATTTGTTCAAATTAATGGTTTCAGACTAGGGTTTTCTTTTAGTTTTTAAAAATTCTTTTGAAGTTATTTAATTAAGTTGAATTGGACCAAAACAAGTCGTATTAATATTTCGGTTAATGATTGAAACAAGCTCAAGTTTGTAGAATGATTAATTAATGGACCATAAGATTATCTTTCGCAGTGGCGGAGCAACTAATCATTCGCAATCATCACAAAAACGCCGGAGGTCGTCTAATCTCAATCTTCGCATCTTTGAAAACGGACGAAGTGTTACGAATGCTAAACAAGAAACTTTTATTTCCTCCAATTGGTGTCCAGAAAAACGATAACGCCCAACAGTGCATATTTCTGTTTAATGAAAAATACAAGTTCGTTAACGCAAATTCTTGCAGGTTTAGGTTCATGTTTCCTGATAAATTCCAACGTTTAGTGAAACTTAAATCTCCATTCAAAACCAACGTTTGTACTTGAAAGTATTTTTTTGGGGCATCCGCAGAAATGGAAGTATTAGCATTTATAGTGTAAACGTGGGAAAGCGACATTTTCCAAGGAATATCGAAATAGATGGCACGTTCAGGATACAACGCAAAATAGTTAAAATCACTGTTCCAGTTGGTGTTTAATCGTTCACCAGTTTCCTGAATTTTTTTACGGTCTTTTGGTGGAGCAATCGTTAAGGCCGTTGTTAAGCCAGTAGTAGTAAATCTTCCCAAACCTTGTGAAGTGTTCAACGCGTAATCTCCAATAGTTTTGCCTGTTGTTTCATTCCAACCATAAGGACTAAAGGTGGCATTTGAAACAAAGTTTAACCAATCAACGGGACTTATTCTCAAAGCTAGTGTGATGTTTGATAAATTCATAGAGTCCTTCATAAAATCGTAATTCCCATTGATGGAAAATTGGTCGATTAAGCGTGTTTTTTTGAAGCCTGTAACGGTGTCTTTATCAGATTTATATTTCAACTCGAAGGTGTTGTTGATACCGAAATTCAAGAGTGCCGCTTGACTCGAATTACCAACGTTGTAAATACTGCGCTCAAAAGGTGAATAAGTTACAAGCGATTGATTCACACCCACATTTTCTGAAATTAAAGGATTCAACAAGGGAACATAGCGAAAACCAACACTTGGAGTCATGAGGTGGCGCATTTTTGCTTTTTTCTTGCCAACAAATTGATAGTATGTATAAAGCATCGTTGTCAAACTAACATTCATATTGAATTCATGACTCATTCCATATCTTTTAATCGTATCTGTTAAAGTTTTATTTGCAACTAAATCATACGATTTTTCCACTTGCTGAAAATTGATTTTATTCCCATAATTAATCGAAGGATTGATTTTGATGGTGTTACCAATTAAGCCAAAAGTTGTTTGTAGCGCTGCAGTTTGTGAAATTCCATTTAAGAATTGATCGGAAATGCCACGAAAATCACCTTGAGACAATAATGTGTCATCAAAATTAGAACGATTTTGACCCTCCAAATTATACGTCAAACCAATGCGAGCAATCGTTTTTTTCCATTCTTTATTCGGAACTTTGAAGAGGTTTTTGAATGGGAAAACACGTGTTAAATTGGCATTAAAAATTGGACTAACTAAAGAAATGTTTTTTGCAAGCGAATTCTGGCGTATTGATAATTTCATTCCCATTGTCAAAGGTTTCCCAGGAAACAAACGATTTATATTGAT